>CALMSQ010000262.1:0-8582 GCA_937872345.1 uncultured Burkholderiales bacterium
CTTCCAGATGCTGCCGATGCCGACGGCCGAGCCGACCGTGGCGAGGATGAAGCCGGCCCGTCCGGACCAGCGGTCTGAATGTGCGGTCATGCGGGCGCGGCCCGAAGCTTTGCCCGGCACTTTACCTCAGGCGCCCGGGCCGTCCGCCCGCGCCCCGACCCGCCGACTCAGCCCCGCCAGTAGCCGTTCGCCGCCGCGATGGTCTGGAAGTTGATCGCGATCACCTGCGACGCCGCGGTGAGGCTGTCGGCGTTGTCGGCGTAGTCGGCGCGCAGCCGGTCACGCACCTCGCCGGAGGGCTGCGTGTACTTCACGCCCATCCGCGAGAGCTTGATCGCGAGTTCGAAGCCTTCCTGGGGGCCGCTGGTCAGCAGGCTGGTCAACCACTTCTCGGACATGTCGTCTCCCGTTGCCAGCGGCGAGTCTAGGCCGCGGCCGCCCCCCCGGGCCGATAACACCCATCCTCGATATTGGTTTGGGATGCCGGCGCGACGCTCAGGCGAGCTCCGCTTCGAGCGTGATCGCGAGCCCGCTGCGCAACAGGTTCGACACCGGGCACTTCTTCTCGGCCTCCTCGGCAAGCCGCCGGAAGTCCGCGGCGCCCAGCCCCGCGACGCGCCCGCGCGTGTGCAGGCGCATCCGGTTGATCGTGCCGTTCTCGAGCGAGATCGTCGCCCGCGTCTCGATCGACTCGGGGACGTGGCCCTGCTGGCTCAGGTAGTTGGCGAACGCCATGCTGTAGCAGGCGGCATGCGCGGCCGCGATCAACTCCTCGGGATTGGTTCCCTTGGCGTTCTCGAACCGCGTCGCGAACGTGTACGGCGTCGCGTTCAGGACGCCGCTGGTCGCGTCCATCCGGCCGGTCCCGCCCTTCAGGTCGCCTTGCCAGGTTGCCGATGCGCTGCGTTCGATCGCTGCCATGATGCACGCTCCTCTTGGGTAAGAGACGCCCGATCGCGAGCGGGCGCCGGACTCGGGTTCATCCTGCGCCGACAGCGACCGCCGGCCTGCCGCGCGCCCCGGCCAGCGCGAGTGTCAATGCCGCGGCCGGCACCTCGCGGCAACCGCTGGCGTTCTGGCCGGCCCACAGCGGCGAGAAATCGCCGCTGCCCTGACTCTCGGCGCGCGCGCGCAGCGGCGCGACCGCGCCCACCGCCAGCGGGAACTCGGGCACCGAGTCGCCGATCGGGCCGCGCTCGCGCACGAATCGATTGACGATTGCGCGCGCCGGTCGGCCGGTGAACAGGTTCGTGATCGCCGTGATGCGAGCTGCGTCGCTCTTCAGCGCGGCACGATGGACGGCGCTGGTCGTCGCCTCCGGACAGAGCAGGTAGGCGGTACCGACCTGGGCGGCCACCGCGCCGAGCGACAGCGCCGCTGCGACCCCGCCCGCATCGGCGACGCCGCCGGCCGCGATGACCGGCACCCTGACCGCCTTCGCCACCTGGGGCAGCAGCGCGAAGGTGCCGACCTGGGTCGAGAGATCGTCGGAAAGGAAGATGCCGCGATGGCCGCCGGCCTCCAGGCCCTGCGCGATCACGGCATCCGCGCCATGGGCCTCGAGCCAACGCGCTTCTTCGACGGTCGTCGCCGTCGACAGGATCTTCGCGCCCCAGCGCTTGACCCGGGCCACCAGCTCCGGCGCGGGCAGGCCGAAGTGAAAGCTGACGACGGCCGGCTCGAACGCCTCGAGCACGTCAGCGGCCGCGGCGCTGAACGGACTGCGGCCCGGGCCCTCGGGGATCGTGGTGGCGTCGATCCCGAACTCGCGGTAGTACGGTTGCAGCGTCGCGCGCCACGCAGCCTCGCGCTGCGTGCTGGGCGTGGGCGGACGATGGCAGAAGAAGTTGACGTTGAACGGCCGGTCGGTCTTCGCGCGCAGCGCGGCCAGTTCCTCGCGCAGCGCGTCGAGGGACAGCATCGCGCACGGCAGCGACCCGAGCCCGCCGGCATTCGACACCGCGGCCGCAAGCGCGCTGCCCTGCACCCCCGCCATCGGGGCCTGGATGATCGGCAACTCGATGCCGAGCAGTCGTCGAAGCGTCATGCGCCGCCCTTGGATGGTCTGCTCCGGGCAGGTTACTCCGTAGGCCCGGCGGCCGGCAAAGCTTGACCTTGGCGACGTCGCGGATTCGCACGCGGCTGCGCCGACCTGCGTGGAGCGCCGGCGCGCGATGCGCTATCGTTGCCGCCCATGCACGGCCGCCACGCCCAGCCGATCGGCAACTTCCTGCGCGAACCGCTGGTGCGCGGCCGCGTCGACCCGGCCCCGGGCACCCGCGGCGCATGACGGCGCTGCTTCGGCTGCTCGGGCGACAGGCACGCTGGGCGTTGCCCGCCGGTGCGCTGGTCGGCATCGCGCTGCCGGACCTGGCCGCGATGTTTCGTCCGCTGCTGACCGCGGCCGTCATCGGCACGCTGACCGCCACGCTGCTGCGGCTCGACTGGGCCCGGCTCGCCGATCGGGCCCGCAGGCCGGCCCTGCCTGCCGCGATCGCGAGCTGGCAACTCGTCGCTTCGCCGCTGCTGGTCTGGTTCGGCACGGCGCTCGCCGGCCTGCCTCCCGAGCCGAGACTGGCACTGGTGCTGCAGGCGGCCGCGCCGCCGATCGGATCGGCCGCGGTGTTCGCGCTGATCCTGGGTCTCGACGGCATCCTTGCCGTGGTCGGAACCGTCTCGACGACGCTGCTGCTGCCCTTCACGCTGACGCCCCTGGTCGGGCTGCTGTTGCCGCAGGCCGGCGTCCAGGTCGATCTCGTCGCCTTCTTCGCACGCGTCGCGCTGCTGGTCGCGGTTCCGTTCGCGCTCGCCTGGGCGCTGCGGCGCGCCATCGGCACCGCGCGGCTCGCGCGCCACGACGAGGCGATCGGGGGTCTGAACGTGGCGCTGCTGGTCGTGTTCGCGATTGCAGTCATGGACGGCGTGACCGCGCGCCTGTTGCGCGACCCCGCTTTCGTCATGGGTCTCCTGCTCATGGCCTGCGCGTCCACCGCTGCGCTGCACGTCGCCGGCTACGCGCTGTTCCGGCGCGCGGGCGTGGCCTCGGCCTACAGCGCGGCGCTGATGAGCGGCAACCGCAACATGGGGCTGATGCTCGTGATCACGGCGGGCACCGCAGGCGAGGCCTTTTCGCTGTACGTGGGCATCACTCAGATCCCGATGTATTTCGCGCCGTTGGCGCTGACGCCGTTCCTGCGGCGCAGCTTGCGCCCGCGCTGAGCGCCGGGCGCCGCCCGGGGTGTCCTCGCCGCCACTCGTCGGCGCCCGTTGCAGCCCATCGTCGGAAGCGTGTCCGATTCCTTGGCGCCACGCGAGGCGGTGCCTACCATGGGCGGAGATCGAACCGTCCCGAATCGATGATCGCCCAACCCCCATCGCCGTCGCACGTGCGTCTCACGGTCGACAAGCTCGACTACGGCATGTTCGTCGCCGAGCTCGACCGCCCATGGCTCGATACGCCGTTCCTGCTCGAGGGCCTGCTCGTGCAGAACGAGCCTGAACTGGAGGCATTGCGCCAGTACTGCCAGTTCGTCTACGTCGACCTCGAGCGCTCGACCGGGGCGGCGGCCGAGGCGATTCGTGACGCGCTCGCGCAGCGCGCCGCGAAGCCCCGGACGCCGCCCGCACCGATCGCCTGCAGCCCGCGCGCGCTCGACGAGGCCGCGGACTCCGACAGCGACACGCCCTCCGCGCTCGGCCGCCTGTTCGGGTGGTTGCGCGGGCGCGGTGGACGCGACGATGCAGCCGGCGGTCGTCCGGGGGAACATCGGAAGGCGGTCAGCGCCGCCGAACTGCAACTGCCGCCCGGGATGGCGCTGCAGCCGTATTCCGAGCCCGGGCCGATCGAGGCCGAACTGCCACGCGCGACCCAGTCCTGGACACGCGGCGCGGAGACGCTGCGCGCCCTGATGGAAGACCTGCGGGACGACGCCCGATCCGACCTGCGAGACATCGACAAGGTCGCCGAGGGACTCGTCGAGAGCATGGTCGAGACGCCCGACGCAATGCTGTGGGTCGCGCGCCTGCGCGACCAGGACAGGAGCACCTACCATCACTGCCTGAAGGTCGGGATCTACCTGATCGCGCTCGGACGCCACATGGGCTTTCCACGCCACGAGCTGGTGCGCCTCGGGCAGATCGGAATGCTCGCCGACGTCGGCAAGATCCGCCTGCCGCGCGCGCTGCTCGAGAAGCCGGGGATGCTCACGCCCGCCGAACACGCCGTCGTCAGACGCCACGTGCAGTTCGGCATCGAGGCGCTGCGAAAGAGCATGACGCTCGACCGCATCGTCGAGCAGGGCATCATGCAGCACCACGAGCGGATCGACGGCTCCGGATATCCGCAGCGGCTCAAGGGCAAGGACATCTCGATCTTCGGGCGCATGGCCGCGATCGCCGACTGCTTCGCGGCGCTGATCTCCGACCGGCCGTACGCGAAAGCCGTGTCGCCGCAGGAAGCGCTGATGCAGATGTACCAGTGGTGCGGCACCTCGTTCCACGAGCCGCTGCTCGAGCAGTTCGTTCAGGCGATCGGCGTGTTCCCGGTAGGCAGCCTGGTCGAGCTGTCCAACGCAGAGGCGGCGATCGTGCTGGCGCACAACCGTGTGCGTCGCCTCGAGCCGCGCGTACTGGTGCTGGCCGGCGCAGACGGCGCGCTGCTGGACAAGCCCTTCGAGCGCGACCTGCTGAATGGACCGGCCGACGACGCCGGCCGCCCGATCCGGATCGCCCGCGGGCTTCCTGCCGGGGCTCGCGGGCTTCGGCCCCGCGAATACTATGCGGACGAGAGCGCCTCGCCGGAGGACGGCGTCCTTGCACCGGCCTGAGCGCGACTCGCCGCGGCTGCAGCCGGCCGAACTGCTGCAACTCCTCGGCGAGCGGATGGCACGCGCAGACGGCGCCCGGACCGCGCTGCTGGCGATCGAACTGAGCCCCTCGGACCGGCTGCTGGCAATCGGTCACGGTCGCGCCGAGCGCGCCGTTCTCGCAGAGGTGGGACGCCGGGTGGAAGGCGTGCTGCGTGCCGCCGATCGCTACGCGTTCGCGTCGCGCGAGGAGCTCTGGGTGCTGCTCGCCGACCTCCCGAGCGAGTCGCTGGCCGAGCTTGCCGGCCGCACGCTGCTCGAGCGGCTGCGCAGGCCGATCCCCGCGCCTCGTCCGCAGGATCCGCACGCGTCGATCCGCCTCCAGCCTTCGGTCGGGATCGCCTGGACCGCTGCAAAGGGCGAGATCGACGCGCTCTCGGTGCTCGCGGTCGCCACCGAGGCGGCCGCGGCGCGCTACGGCCCGGGCGGACACGGAATCCAGCTGCGCCGGGTGCGCGCGACACGCGACAACGTACCGATGCAGAGGCAGGTCGAGCACGACCTCACGCGCGCCCTCGAAGGCAACGAGCTCGAGGTGCACTTCCAGCCGCAGATCGACCTGCGCAGCGGTCAATGCCGATCGGCCGAGGCCCTGATCCGCTGGCGGCATCCGGACGGACGCACGGTCAACCCGGAAGCGATCGTCGCGATCTGCGAGAAACGCGACCTCATCCTTCAACTGACCCGCTTCACGCTGAACACCACGCTGCGACAGGTATCGGGGTGGGACACGCTGGGACTCGGCGTCTCGGTGGCGGTCAACCTCTCCGCGGTCACGCTGTCGGACCCGAGCCTGCCGCTGATGGTGTCGCAGGCGCTCGACACGTGGGAACTCCCGGCCGACCGACTCACGCTGGAACTGACCGAGAGCGCACTGATCCGCAACCAGCGGGTCGCCCGCGAGACGATGAGGCAGCTCAAGCGGCTCGGTTGCCGGCTTTCGATCGACGACTTCGGTACCGGATACTCGCCGTACACCTACCTGCGCCAGTTTTCGTTCGACGAACTGAAGATCGACCAGTCGTTCGTGCGACGCGTGAACTCGGAGGCGGCCGACCTGCGCATCGTGCAGTCGCTGATCGACCTCGCGCACGCCTTCGGGATGCACGCCGTCGCCGAGGGCGTCGAGGACGAGCAATCGGAGCGCGCACTGCGCGCGCTGGGGTGCGACCTCGCGCAGGGCTGGTTCGTCTCGGCGGCGCTGCCCGCCGACGACTTCGCGACCTGGTGCCTCGCGCGCGGCTCCAGGGCTTCAGGGCGGCATCGCGAGACGGTCGATCGCTGATCGCGGCGCCGCGAGCGGCGGCTAGCGGGCGGCCCGCTTCGGCGGGCGCGCCAGCCCGATCTGGTAGATGCCGTGGCAGGCGTTGCACTTGCCGAGCATCTCGCCGACCTGTCCCATCGTGTGCTTCGGGTCACCGAGCGACTCGGCGTCCAGCGCGATCGCATCGAAGCTGCCGTGGACCGCGCCGGCCAGCTGCTTGAACGTGTCGGGCAGCTTGGCGACCGTCTCCGGTGGAATCTCGTTCGCCGCGCCGCTGCCCATCTTGCGCGCAGCGACCGCCACGGCCTTCATGTCCTCGCCGGGCAAGGCCTCGCTGATCGTCTGCAGCACGGCCAGGAAGTTGCGCATCTCCTCGAGGACCAGGTGGCGCTCGGGGTCGGTGAGCACCAGCACGGCCCGGCGGTCGGCCCCGACGCCGGGCGCCGACGGGTGGGTGGGCCCCGCCGCGGGAGCGACCGCCGCAGCGAGCAGGCCGCCGAACACGATCAGCAGCAGCGAACGAACGGATTGCTTCACGTGGGTCCTTTCCCGGTTCAGGCGATCGTCGCCTCGGCGCGGTCCTTCTCGCCCTTGTTGTCCTCCCACGCAACCACCAGCGTGTCGCCGGCCTTCGCACCGCGCACGCGGAACGCGAGCAGCGGGTTCTTCGAGATCGCGGGGCCCCACTGCGCCGACACCACCTGCCTGTCGTTGATCGTCGCCGTGACGGTGTGGATGAAATGCGCGGGATAGGCCTGGCCGGTGGCCGGGTCCTTGCGCTGGCCCGTTTCCATCGGGTGCATGATCAGCACCGCGACGTGCGCCGACCCGTCGACGATCCGCGCACGGATCTTCATGCTCGCTGCCATGGGATGCTCCTTGCTGCCGTGGATCCGCTCAGCCGCCGCAGCCGCCGATCGTGACCTTGACCTCGCGGCTGGCGAACCAGGTCTTGCCGCCCGCCCTGACGACCGCCCTCACGGTCGAACTCTGCCCGGCCTTGAACCGCGTGTTGACGTACGCCTCGGCACCATTCGACAGGTCGAAGTGCGCGAGAAGCGGAAAGGGGTTCTTCTCGACCAGCAGCGAGATCGACTCGGCGCCCGCGATGCGGGTGCTGACCTCGATCGGAATCAGCACGCCGTTCTCCGCGATGTCCGGCGCGGCGATCACGATGTCGGGACTCTGGATCGCATCGGTCGCGCCGAGGCTCGCCAACGCCTCGGCGAGCGTCCTCGCGGCAAACCCCTGCGCGTTGCGCGGCGCGGCCGCTGCGCGCGGCGCATGCAGCAGGCCGGCGGCGGCGGCGAGCGCCAATGCGCCGCCGGCGCCGCATTCCTTCAGTATCGATCTGCGAATCTGGTCCACTCGGTTCGACTCCTGGGAAAGACCGACCCGCGCTAGCGGGCCGAGGGCACCGACACCGGATACCCGTTGGACAGCACGGTCATGAACACTTCGAGGTCGACGTAGGCCGGATCGCCGGGGGCGAGCGCCTGCGTGCGCATCTGTCCGTGGCAGCGCGCGAAGCGCTGCTGGATCGACTCGAGCATGCCGATGGGCGTGCGATAGGTCGGGTAGTGCGCCGCGTCGCCGAAGGGCGTCGTCGGCGTCTCGCCGCGCAACTTGTGCCCCATGATGCTGCCGGGCACATGGCACGACGCGCAGGCGAAGTTGAGCTGCCCGGTCTTCGCATGGAACAGTTCCTCGCCGCGGCGATACGCCTGCATCAGGCGCGCATCGCCGATGTCGACCCGGATCGGCACGCCGGCCGATCGCGACTTGAACCAGACCGACAACTCGTTGTTCGGCACAGAGCCCTGTGCGATCCGTTCCCCGAGCACGCTGGTGGCGCAGTGCTCGATGCGATCCTCTACCGTCACCACGCGGCCGAGCGCGGCATCGTATTTCGGATATGCCGCCGCGAGACCGGCCAGGTCGGCGCGGCCCTCCCCAAGGCAAGTCGCGAAGCGCCGGTCGCGCGCCGCGAGCGCGTTGAAGCGTGCCTCGCCCGCGTCGACCGCGAAGTGTCCCGGGTGCAGGTCGATGCGATCGAGGTCCATGAACTTCCAGTTGAGCTTCCACTGCTGCTGCGCATCGCCGACCCATCCGGCGTGGCGCGCGAGCGCCTTTGGCGTTCTCCAGTAGCCGATCGTGTCGCTGAAGCCGATGTCGCCTTCGACGCCACGCGCAGGATCGATCTGCGCGCGCGGGTACGTCTCGCGATACGGCTCGCCGGCCGCAGCGACCCCGATGGCCGCGACGCCGGCCACCAGCGCGAGGCCGGCCGCAGCGAGGGCGATGCGCCGATGCCTCGTCATCGCGAAGCCTGCAGGTAGGCGACCACGTCGCGGATCTCCTGGTCGCGCAGGATCGCGTTGGTGCCGAACGGCGGCATCAGGGTGTCGGCGTGGCGCGTGCGCATGTCGTAGACCGCCGCATAGGTGTCTGCG
>CALMSQ010000263.1:0-7305 GCA_937872345.1 uncultured Burkholderiales bacterium
GGGGGGGCCCTCACGGGCGGCCCCCGGCGGGCGGCGGGGCCGCGGGCGGCGGGGGCGCGGGGGGGGGCCGCGGGCCCGGGGGGGGGGGGGGCGCCCCCCCCCGCGCGGGCCCCCGCCGGTACAGCCACGGCGGGCCCGCGCGGCCCGGTCGGCGTCGAAGCCGCGCGCGCCGAGCGGGTCGCGCTGAGCGAGACCGTCTCGGCGGTGGGCAGCCTGCGCGCCAACGAGTCGGTCGTGCTCAAGCCGGAGATCGCCGGGCGCATCGACCGGATCGGGTTCGAGGGCGGCAGCCAGGTACGCAAGGGCGCCTTGCTGGTCGTCCTCGACGCCTCGGTCGCCGCGGCGGAAGCCGAGCAGATCCGTGCCGAGCTCGCGCTGGCGCGCTCGAACTACCAGCGCACCGTCGACCTGGCGCGCCAGAAGTTCGTCAGCGAGAGCGCGCGCGACCAGGCTGCGTCGAACCTGAAGGTGGTCGAGGCGAAGCTGAAGCTGGCCGAGGCGAAGCTGGCCAAGACCGAGCTCAGGGCCCCGTTTGCCGGGCGGCTCGGGCTGCGCAACTTCAGCGTCGGCGACTACGTCCGGGAGGGCGCCGAACTGGTCGCGCTCGAGGACGTCTCGCGGATGAAGGTCGACCTGCGGCTGCCGGAGCGCTACCTCGGCCAGTTGCGCCCCGGCCAGTCGCTCGAAGTCGAGTTCGACGCGTATCCGGGTCGCAAGTTCGGCGCCGCGCTCGAGGCGATCGACGTGCAGGTCGACGCCAACGGCCGCTCGGTGGTCGCGCGCGGGCGCATGCCCAACGCCGACGGCCTGTTGCGCACCGGCATGTTCGCGAAGGTGTCGCTGACCCTGTCCGAGCGCGCCGACGCGGTGATGGTGCCCGAGGAGGCGCTCGTCCCGTCGGGCGAGCAGCAGTTCGTCTACCGGATCGAGGACGGCAAGGCGATGCGCGTGCGGGTGCGCACCGGGCTGCGCCGTGACGGCAAGGTCGAGATCGTCGAGGGGCTGAGCGGTGGCGACCAGGTCGTCGTCGCCGGCCAGCCGAAGCTCACTCGCGAGGCGACCGAGGTGCGCGTCGTCGAGACGCCGCGCCTGGGCGGTTGACGTGCGGCTGTCCGAAACCTGCATCCGCAGGCCGGTGTTCGCGACCGTGCTGTCGCTGGTCATCGTGCTGCTGGGCCTGGTCTCGTACTCCAGGCTCCAGGTGCGCGAGTACCCGAAGATCGACGAGCCGACGGTCACCGTCTCGACGAAATACCTCGGCGCCTCGCCCGACATCATCGAGACGCAGGTCACCAAGCCGCTCGAGGACTCGATCGCCGGCATCGAGGGCGTCGACGTGCTCACGTCGATCTCGCGCTCGGAGTTGAGCCAGATCACGGTGCGCTTCCGGCTCGACCGCGATCCCGACGGGGCGGCCGCGGACGTGCGCGACCGCGTCGCGCGCGTACGCGCGAAGCTGCCGGAATCGATCGACGAGCCGGTCATCGCCAAGGTCGAGGCCGACGCCAACCCGATCATCTGGCTCGCGTTCTCCAGCGACGCGCTGTCGCCGCTGGAGGTGTCCGACATCGCCAACCGCGTGGTCAAACCGCGCCTGCAGACGCTGCCCGGCGCCGCCGACGTTCGGGTCTTCGGCGAGCGCAAGTTCTCGATGCGGATCTGGCTCGACCCCGACCGGCTGGCCGGCTTCAGCCTCACCCCCGGCGACGTCGAGGAGGCGCTTCGCCGGCAGAACATCGAGTTGCCGTCGGGACGCATCGAGAGCAGCCAGCGCGAGTTCACCGTGGTCTCTCAGAGCGACCTGCAACGCACGCGGGAGTTCGAGGACGTGGTCGTGCGCACCGTCAACGGCTACCCGGTGCGCATCCGCGACGTCGGGCGCGTCGCGGTCGCGCCGCTCGACGAGCGCAGCATCGTGCGCTTCAACGGGCGCGCCGCGATCTCGCTCGGCCTGATCAAGCAGGCCACCGCCAATCCGCTCACGCTGGCGCAGGCGCTCAAGGCCGAGCTGCCGCGGCTGCAGCAGGAGCTGCCCCCGGGCGTCAGCGTCAACATCGCGAATGACACGACGCTGTTCATCGAGCGCTCGATCCAGTCGGTCTACAAGACGATCGCCGAGGCGGTGGTGCTGGTCGCGCTGGTGATCTTCCTGTTCCTGGGCACCGTGCGCGCGAGCGTCATTCCGCTGGTCACGATCCCGGTGTGCCTGGTCGGCGCCTCGGCGCTGATGCTGGTGGCCGGGTTCTCGGTCAATTCGCTGACGTTGCTGGCGCTGGTGCTGGCGATCGGGCTGGTGGTCGACGACTCGATCGTGGTGCTCGAGAACATCTACCGGCACGTCGAAGAAGGAATGGCGCCGATCCAGGCGGCGTTGCGGGGCGTCAACGAGGTCGGCTTCGCGGTGGTCGCGATGACGCTCACGCTCGCCGCGGTCTATGCGCCGGTGGCATTCACCACGGGCCGCACCGGCCGCCTGTTCGTCGAGTTCGCGCTCACGCTTGCCGGCGCGGTGCTGGTGTCGGGATTCGTCGCGCTGACGCTGTCGCCGATGATGTGCTCGCGCCTGTTGCGCCACGACCCGAAACCGGGGCCGCTGGTGCGCGCGATCGACCGGGTCGTCGGCGCGCTCGCGCGAGGGTATGCGCGCGCGCTCCGGGCGAGTCTTCGCGTGCGCTGGCTGGTCGTCCTGCTGGGGCTGGCGGTGGCCGGCACGAGCGTCGTGCTGTTCGGCGGCATGAAGCGCGAGCTCTCTCCGGTCGAGGACCGCGCGACGATCGTCGCGCTGTTCAACGGCCCCGACGGCGCGTCGATCGACTACACGTATCGCTACGCACAGGAGATCGAGCGCCTGGCGCAGGCGATCCCCGAGGCCGACCGGGTCTTCGTCGTCACCGGCAATCCCACCGTGACGCAGGGAATCGGCTTCTTCAGGCTCGTCGACTGGGCGCAGCGCGAGCGCAAGGTGCCGCAGATCGTCGCCGACCTGCAGCCGAAGCTGCTCGCGATCCCCGGCGTGCAGGCGTTCGCGGTGGCGCCGGCGTCGCTCGGGCAGTCGCCGCGCGAACGTCCGGTCAATTTCGTCGTCCTGAGCTCCGATTCGCACGAGGAGATCCAGAAGACGCTCGCGCCGATGATCGCCGAGCTCCAGGCCGACGCGCGCTTCCAGGGCGTGGACACCGACCTGCGACTGAACAAGCCCGAGCTGAAGCTGCGCATCGACCGCGACCGCGCCGCCGACGCCGGCGTCGCCGTCGATGCGATCGCCCGCGCGCTGGAGACCGCGCTGGGCGGGCGCCAGGTGACGCGCTTCAAGCGCGACGGCGAGCAGTACGACGTGATCGTGCAGTTCGGGGCCGGCAGCCGCAGCACGCCGCAGGACATCTCGAAGATCTTCGTTCGCGGGCGCAACGACACGATGGTGCCGCTGTCCGGACTGGTGCGGGTCGACGAGGGCGTGACGGCGCGCGAGCTGAACCACTTCGGCCAGCGGCGCGCGGTCACGATCACCGCGAACCTCGCGCCCGGCGCTTCGCTCGGCGAGGCCGTCCAGACGCTCGAGAGCCTGGCGCGCACGCACCTGAAGCCCGGTTATGCGGTCGACTACAACGGGCAGACGCGCGAGTTCAAGCAGTCGTCGTCGGCGCTGCTGCTCACCTTCGGCCTGGCGCTGTGCTTCATCTACCTGGTGCTGGCGGCGCAGTTCGAGAGCTTCGTCGATCCGCTGATCATCATCCTCACGGTGCCGCTGTCGATGACCGGCGCGCTGGCGCTGTTGAGCTGGACCGGCGGCACGCTGAACGTCTACAGCCAGATCGGGCTGATCACGCTGGTCGGCCTGATCACCAAGCACGGCATCCTGATCGTCGAGTTCGCCAACCAGCTGCGCGACCAGGGCAAGGCGGTGATGCCGGCCACGATCGAGGCAGCGAGCCTGCGCCTGCGGCCGATCCTGATGACCACCGGCGCGATGGTGCTCGGCGCCGTGCCGCTCGCGCTGGCCACGGGGGCGGGCGCCGAGAGCCGGATGCAGATCGGCATGGTCATCGTCGGCGGGATGACCTTCGGCACGCTGCTCACGCTGTTCGTGCTGCCCACCGTCTACACGCTGCTCACGCGGCCGCGCCACCTCGTTGCCGCACCCGACGGAGCGCAGCCCGCGGGCGCGGGCGCGCGTGGCGCGGGCGAAGCGCCTTCCGGGGAACCCGCCCGATGAGCCTGCGCCAGATCGTGCTCGACACCGAGACCACCGGCCTGTCGGCCGAGGACGGTCACCGCATCGTCGAAATCGGCTGCATCGAGATCGTCAACCGTCGACTGACCGGCCGCTCGCTGCACCTTTACCTGAACCCCGAGCGCGACATCGACGCCGGGGCGCTCGCGGTGCACGGCCTGACGCTCGAGCGCCTGCAGTCCGAGCCCCGGTTCGGCGACGTCGCCGAGCGCGTGCTCGGCTTCCTCGCCGACGCCGAGGTGCTGATCCACAACGCGCCGTTCGACGTCGGCTTTCTCGATGCAGAACTGGCGCGGCTGCAGCGACCGCCGTTCAGGTCGTTCGTCGGCGGCGTCGTCGACACGCTGGCGATGGCGCGCGAGCTGCACCCCGGCAAGCGCAACTCGCTCGACGCGCTGTGCGAGCGCTACGCGATCTCGAACGCGCACCGCAAGCTGCACGGCGCGTTGCTCGACGCCGAGTTGCTCGCCGACGTCTATCTCGCGATGACGCGCGGCCAGGACAGCCTCGAGATCTCGATCGGCGATGGAGGCGAGGCGGTCGGGATGCTGTCGGGCATACAGTGGCCGCCGCCGGGGCTGCGGGTCGCGGTGGCCAGCGCCGCGGAACTCGCCGAACACGCGGCGATGCTCGAGGCGATCGGCGCCGAGGCGAAGGGGCAGGCGCTCTGGAGTCGCCTCGAGGCGCAGCAGGACGTGCAGCAGGACATCGGGCAGGCAGGCGGGCCGTAGACCGCGGCGTGCGGCGGCGGGCAGGTCGAATTCGTCTAAACTTCGTCCTCGACCGCAAAGGAAAGCATGAAAGAGCACCGCCACGCGCGAGCGCGTGAACGCAAGAGCCACCTGTCCCCGGATGCCGAGAAGCTGGTGTCCTCGGCGCTCGGCCTGGCCAATTCGGGAAGCAGGCTGGAAGACCGGTTCTGGGAGGCGCAGCTGTCGGCGCGACTCGACCGGCTGCTCGACGGCGGTCACGTCCAGGCGGTCTACGATGCGCTCGATCGGCTGAACCAGACCGACGGCGAGGCCTATGGCGTGCTGATCGAGGCCGTCGAGGAGTCGGCCGAAACGGTGTCGATCGAGGCCGACGGCGAACGCTGGGACGCGCTGCTGGTGGCCGCGCCGCTGGTGGTCTGGACGCGCTTTCGCATTCCGTCGGGCCCGATTCCGCCCGACCTCGCGCAGACGCTGTCGGCCCACTGGCAGGCGCACACGCTGGCGGGGCAGACCCGGTTCCGCCTGATCCCCTACCTGTACAGCATCGACCAGTTGCCGCGCGACTTCGGCGAGCTGCGACGCCTGGCCAGGCGGCTGGGGCAGGCGGCGGTGTCGGGCCAGGCGCCGCGGCTCGATCTCAAGGCGCTGCCCGAGACCGCCGACATGCTGGCCGACACGCGCTTCCTGCTCGGCGTGGTCGCGGCGCCGGCGGGCAAGCCGGTCTTTCGCTGGCAGGAATCCGATTCGGGCGAACACGCGGGCCGCGTCGCGTGTCTCGAGCAGTGGATCGCGCAGGCCCGGCCGAACATCGAGCCGCTGCTGCAGGGCTGCGGCTTCGAATGTCTGCTGCCCGACGCCTATCACATCAACATGCGCGAGTCCGACCGGCGCGTGCGGCCCTATTCGATCCGCGCTGCCGTGCACTTCCTGACGCACGCGCTGGACATCGAACCGGAGGAAATCAAGGCGACGATCGCCGCCTTCGGCCACGACCGGCCCGACGAGTACCGGATCGGGATGAGCATTCGCGACAGCGACGAGGTCGCGCACGGCATCGTCTGGCCGCTGCTCGGGGCCGAGAGCGACCAGGACGAGCCCACGCCGGTCGAGCAGATCCGCGAGGTGCTGCGCGAGGTCGGGGTCGGCGAGGTCCGCGTCTGGCCGGAGATGAACGAGCCGGAGTTCTGCGAGGACTGCGGCGTGCCGCTGTACCCGAACGGCAAGGGCGAGATCGTCCACGCAGAGATGCCGGGCGACGTCGAGCCCGAGTCGACGCACTTCCACTGAGTGCGGGGCGCCGCTGCGCGCCCGCCCGCGCGACCCTGGCCGGGCCCGGTGGCCGAGCTGCTCAGCGCGCGCCGAGGCGCTCGTGCGCCTGCGCGATGCGCTGCTCCAGGTACGCCCCGTAGAAGTCGGGCGACGAATAGCCGACCAGGCGCTCGGCGATCTCCTTGCCGTCGGGGCCGATGAACGCGACCGTCGGCGCCAGGCGCACGTCGAGCGAGGCGGCGAGCGCGGCGGGCGAGTCCGGCGCCGGCGTGCGCGCGGCGGGCCCGGCGAACGGCCTGCGATCGGTGAGGTCGTACTCGACGACGCGCACGCGTTGCGTCGCCTGCTCCCGGGCGAGATGGCGCAGCTGGTCGCGGCGGATGGCCTCGCAGAACGGGCAGCCCGGCAACGAGAACAGCGCCACGACGACGGTGCGCTCGCGCGCCGCCTCGCGCAGCACCGCCTCGTGCGAGGCGGGGCGTTCGAGGCCGTTGCGCCCGGCCGCGTCGGCGGCGATCGGGGCGGCGGACAGCAGCGCCAGCGACAGCAGCGCGGCCCGGATCGGCATCCGCTTCGAAAGCTTCGTGGCGATGGATCGTGCGGTCTTCATCGGCGCCCCGGAGGGCCGCTGCGGCGGGTGGTGGGACGAACGGTAGCAGCGATCGCTGCGCGTTGCACCTCGGGCCCGTGGAATAAACCGCGGCCGCGCTGCGTCACCCGGACATGCGCGGGGGAAGCGGTGCCCGGGCGGACCGCGAGAGAGGCCCCGCGTGGCCCGATATGCGGGTTATCGTTAACGACGACCCGGATGGCGCGCCCGGATCATTTTGTTATCTTTGACCCGTCCGCGATTCGCCTCGGCGAACGAAACACTGCAAATGAAGGAGACACGAGTATGGATCGTTCACGACGCACCACGCTGCAGGCCGCAGGCAGCGCCAGCCTGTACGGCGCGCTGGTTTCGCTCGGCCTGCTGCGGCCCGGCACGGCTGCCGCGCAGGCGTTCGACCAGGGTGCCTTCAAGACGGCCGGGGTCGCCGCCACGCTCAAGGCGCTGGGCGCCGACGGCGCCGCCGACTCGAAGGACGTGGT
>CALMSQ010000264.1:0-5141 GCA_937872345.1 uncultured Burkholderiales bacterium
AGGTGGTGCAGCACCCGGCCGCCGGTCGCCATGCCGCTCGCGGAGATGATGATCAGCGGCCCGCGAAGCGTGGCCAGCCGCTTCGATTCGTCCGGCGTCGTGATCAATCTGGCCGCGCGGTACATGCCGGCGCACTGCTCGGGCGTGAGCCGATGGTCGTGCTGGAACCGACGGTACAGCCGCGTCGCGTCGACCGCCATCGGGCTGTCGAGGAAGACCGGGATCTCGGGAATCTCGTCGCGCTCCTTCAGCCGGTACAGCGCGTAGAGCAGCGTCTGCGCGCGGCCCACGGCGAAGGAGGGAATCAGGATCGTGCCGCCGCGCGCCGCGGTCTCGCGGATCACGCGGCCGAGCACGGCCTCGGGATCGTCGTCGGCGTGGTCGCGGTCGCCGTAGGTCGACTCGACGATCAGCGTGTCGGCCGACTCCACCGTGCGCGGCGGCTGCATGACCAGGTCGTTCGGGCGGCCGAGGTCGCCGCTGAAGACGAGCGTGCGGTGGCCCCGCTGCAGCCGCACGATCGCCGCACCGAGCAGGTGCCCGGCCGGCAGGAAGCGCGCGGTGATCCCGTCGCCGAGGTCGAAGTCCTCGTCGAAGTCGACCGTGACGATGCGCGAGAGCGCGCGCTCGGCGTCTTCGCTGGTGTAGAGCGGCCGCGCCGGGGCGTGCTTCGAGTAGCCGTGCCGGTTGGCGAACTCGGCCTCCTCCTCCTGCAGCCGCGCGCTGTCGCGCAGCAGGATCTCGCACAGCTCGCGCGTCGCCTCGGTGGCGATGACCTGCCCCTTGAAGCCGTCGCGCACGAGCGCCGGCAGGTAGCCGCTGTGGTCGAGGTGCGCGTGGCTGAGGACGACGCGGTCGATCTCGCGCGGCGGCAGCGCAAACGCGGCCCAGTTACGGTCGCGCAGCTTCTTGAAGCCCTGGAACAGCCCGCAGTCGAGCAGGACCTGGCGCCCGCCGGAATCGAGCAGGTAGCGCGAGCCGGTAACGGTGTCGGCGGCGCCGGCAAAGGTGAGCCTCACTGGAAGAAGTCCTTCACGCGATCCATCCAGCCCTTGGTCTGCGGGCTGTGCTTCGGATCCTTCAGCGACGCCTCGAGTTCGCGCAGCAGCTGCTTCTGCTTGTCGGTCAGCCTCACCGGCGTCTCGACGACCACATGCGCGTACAGGTCGCCAGGATAGCTCGAACGGATCCCCTTGATGCCCTTGCCGCGCAGCCGGAACTGCTTGCCCGACTGCGTGCCCTCGGGAAGGTCGATCTCGGCGCGGCCGGCCAGCGTCGGGATCTGCACGGTGCCACCGAGCGCGGCGGTCGTGATGCCGATCGGCACCTCGCAGTGCAGGTCGTCGCCGTCGCGCTGGAACACCGGGTGCTCCTTGACGTGGATCTCGACGTAGAGGTCGCCCGGGGGCCCGCCGTTGATGCCGGGCTCGCCGTTGCCGGCCGAGCGGATGCGCATTCCGTCGTCGATGCCCGCCGGGATCTTCACCTCGAGCGTCTTGTTCTTCTTCACGCGCCCCACGCCCTCGCAGCTGGTGCACGGCTCGGGAATCACCTTGCCGCTGCCGTGGCAGGTCGGGCAGGTCTGCTGGATCGAGAAGAACCCCTGCTGCACGCGCACCGCGCCCTGCCCGCCGCAGGTGTGGCAGACCTTGGGCTTCGTGCCCGGCTTCGCGCCGGTGCCGCTGCAGGTGCCGCAGGTGTCCCAGCTCGGCACGCGGATCTCGGACGTGTAGCCGCTGGCCGCCTGCTCGAGCGTGATCTCCATCGCGTAGCGCAGGTCAGCGCCGCGATAGACGTTGCTGCGGCCGCCGCCGGCGCGCTGGCCGCCGAAGATGTCGCCGAAGATGTCGCCGAACACGTCGGCGAAGCCGCCGAAGCCCTGTCCGCCCGCGCCGCCGGGGAAACCCGCGTTCGGGTCGACGCCGGCGTGGCCGAAGCGATCGTAGGCCTCGCGCTTGGCCGGGTCGGTCAGCATCTCGTAGGCTTCCTTGACCTCCTTGAATTTCTCCTCGGCGTCCTTGTTGTCCGGATTGCGATCCGGGTGGTACTTCATCGCGAGCTTGCGATACGCCTTCTTCAGGTCGTCGTCGCTCGCGTTCTTCGCGACGCCGAGGACTTCGTAGTAGTCACGCTTTGCCATGTTTCGGAGGGAAGGGAGAAGGGGGAACGGAGAAGGGTCAGGAGCCAGCGCGCCGACGCACCGACGCCTGCAGTCCCATCAGCATTCCGCTCACGTCGTCCAGTGTCTTCCGCAACTCCTCTGTCTGATCGAAATAGCCGAGTCGCTGTCCGAGCTCGATCAGCGTATCGAGTTCAGTCAGCGACCCGGCGGATATGCTCAGGTAATGCAGGAGCTCGCGAGTTCCGCTCCTGGCATACCCCTCCGCGATGTTCGCAGGCACCGAGACGGCGGCGCGGCGAAGCTGGCCACTGAGCCCGTACCTCTCGGACGGCGGGAACGCGTCGGTCGCACCGTACACCATCTCGACCGGCACGATCGCGCGCTGCCAGACGAGCAGGTCCCGGTGCTTGCGTCGCACGCCGTCCCATTCTTGCCCGGTCCCTTCTCCCTTCCCCCTTCTCCCTTCTCGTCCCTCAAGCGTCGCGTTTCACTTCCTTGAAGTCCGCGTCGACCACGTCGTCGTCCTTCGGGCGCTTCGCTTCGCTGGCGCCCTCGGGGCCCGCGGCGCCGGCGGCCTGCGCGCCGCCTTCGGCCTGCGCCTTCGCGTACATCATCTCGCCGAGCTTCTGCGACGCCGTCATCAGCGCGTTGGTCTTCGCCTCGATCTCGGCCTTGTCGTCGGACTTCAGCGACTCCTCGGCGGCCTTCAGCGCGTCCTCGATCTTCGACTTCTCGCCGGCGTCGATCTTGTCGCCGTACTCGGCGAGCGACTTCTTCACCGAGTGAACCAGCGCGTCGGCCTGGTTGCGCGCGTTGGTCAGCTCGACGCGCTTGTGGTCCTCGGCGGCGTTCGCCTCGGCGTCCTTCACCATCTTCTGGATCTCGGCCTCGGTCAGGCCCGAGTTGGCCTTGATCGTGATCTTGTTCTCCTTGCCGGTCGCCTTGTCCTTCGCCGACACGTGCAGGATGCCGTTCGCGTCGATGTCGAACGTGACCTCGATCTGCGGCGTGCCGCGCGGCGCCGGCGGAATGCCCTCGAGGTTGAACTCGCCGAGCAGCTTGTTGCCCGACGCGATCTCGCGCTCGCCCTGGAACACCTTGATCGTGACCGCCGGCTGGTTGTCGTCGGCCGTCGAGAAGGTCTGCGAGAACTTCGTCGGGATCGTGGTGTTCTTCTGGATCATCTTGGTCATGACGCCGCCCAGCGTCTCGATGCCCAGCGACAGCGGCGTGACGTCGAGCAGCAGCACGTCCTTGCGCTCGCCCGAGAGGACCGCGCCCTGGATCGCCGCGCCGACCGCCACCGCCTCGTCCGGGTTGACGTCCTTGCGCGGCTCCTTGCCGAAGAACTCCTTGACCTTCTCCTGGACCTTCGGCATCCGGGTCATGCCGCCGACCAGGATCACGTCGTCGATGTCCGACGCCTTGACGCCCGCGTCCTTGAGCGCGATGCGGCAAGGCTCGATCGTGCGCTCGACCAGCTCCTCGACCAGCGCCTCGAACTTCGCGCGCGTGATCTTCATGTTCAGGTGCTTCGGGCCCGACGCGTCGGCCGTGATGTACGGCAGGTTGAACTCGGTCTGCTGGGCCGACGACAGTTCGATCTTGGCCTTCTCGGCGGCCTCTTTCAGCCGCTGCAGCGCGAGCACGTCCTTCGACAGGTCGACGCCCTGCTCCTTCCTGAACTCGCCGATCACGTAGTCGATGACCCGCTGGTCGAAGTCCTCACCGCCCAGGAACGTGTCGCCGTTGGTGGACAGCACCTCGAACTGCTTCTCGCCGTCGACGTCGGCCATCTCGATGATCGAGATGTCGAAGGTGCCGCCGCCCAGGTCGTAGACGGCGACCTTGCGGTCCTTGCTGCCGCCCTTGTCCAGGCCGAACGCGAGCGCGGCCGCGGTCGGCTCGTTGATGATCCGCTTGACGTCGAGGCCCGCGATGCGGCCCGCGTCCTTGGTCGCCTGGCGCTGGCTGTCGTTGAAGTAGGCCGGCACGGTGATGACCGCCTCGGTCACTTCCTCGCCGAGGTAGTCCTCGGCGGTCTTCTTCATCTTGCGCAGCACTTCGGCCGACACCTGCGGCGGGGCGAGCTTCTTGCCGCGCACCTCGACCCAGGCGTCGCCGTTGTCGGCCTTGACGATGCCGTAGGGCATCAGGTGGATGTCCTTCTGGACCTCCTTCTCCTCGAACTTGCGCCCGATCAGCCGCTTGACCGCATAGAGGGTGTTCTTCGGGTTGGTGACCGCCTGCCGCTTGGCCGGCGCGCCGACCAGGATCTCGCCGTCGTCCATGTAGGCGACGATCGAGGGCGTCGTGCGCGCGCCCTCGGAATTCTCGATCACCTTGGGCTGGCCGCCCTCCATGATTGCGACGCACGAGTTCGTCGTGCCCAGGTCGATGCCGATGATCTTGCCCATGTTCCTTCTTCCTCGGTGACGGAGATTGTCTGGCTTGCAGATATGTCGTGATGAATGGAATTCAAGCGGCCGGATCAGCCCTGCACCACCGTGACGAGGGCGGGCCGCAGCACCCGGTCGCCGATCAGGTAGCCCTTCTGCAGCACGTGCGCGACGTGGTTCGGGGCGATCGGCGGCTGCGTCGCGGCGGCAGGCACCGTGGAGATCGCCTGGTGCCGGTTGGGGTCGAACTTCTCGCCCTTCGGGTCGATCTCGAGCAGCCGGTTCTTCTCGAACGCCGAGGCCAGCAGCCGCAGCGTCGCCTCGACCCCCTCTTTCAGGTTGTCCACGCTCGGCGCGTCGGCCTTGAGCGCCATCTCGAGGCTGTCCTTGACCGGCAGCAGGCTCTCCGCGAAGGCCTCGATGCCGTACTTGTGGGCCTTGGCGACTTCTTCCTGCGCCCGGCGGCGAACGTTTTCGACCTCAGCGACGGCACGTAGGTACTGGTCCTGCATGTCGGCCAGCCTGGCCTCGGCCTCGGACAGTCGCTGCGCCGGATCGGCGCCGTCCTCGCGAGGCGCGTCGGCTTGCCGGCTGCCTTCGGGCGCGAACGGCCCCGGGGC
>CALMSQ010000265.1:0-6826 GCA_937872345.1 uncultured Burkholderiales bacterium
ATCATCGTGCCCGCGCTCTGGTGGAGTGCCCGCGGCTGGAGCAAGGAGGAGCAGCGCGCGATCGCGCAACCGTTCGGAATGTACACGCACCTGATCACCATCGCCTGCATCGCCGGCATCGTCGGTTTCCGCGAGGACACCGGCCGCCTGCTGGCCTGGGCGCTGCCGATCGCACTGTTCGGGATGTTCCTGGGGCTGAAGGTCTTCGACCGGCTGAGCGGCGAAGGATTCAATCGCGCGCTGCTGTGGATCGCGCTCGCAGGCGGGGCGCTGCTGGTTGCGAGGGCCGCCACGTGACGACCGAACCGCGCGACACGCGGATCCGGATCGAGGTCGTCCGCCTGCGGGTGCCGCTGGTCCGCCCGTACAAGCTGGCCTTCGGTCCGGTCACGGCCTTCGACACGCTGGTCGTGCTGATGCACGACGACACGGGTCGTCGCGGGGCCGGGGAGGCCACGCTGCTGACCGGCTACACGGACGAAACCATCGAGGGCGCATGGGACGGGGCGCGTGCGCTCGCGACCGCGCTGGCCGGGGCATCGGCGCGCGAGGTCGCCCGCAAGGTGCTGGCGGTCGCGCCGTCGTCGCCCTTTCTCGCGACCGCGTTCATGACCGCGCTCGATGCGCTGCATGCGCACCCGCTCCTGACGGTCGACGCGCCGAGCCGGGTGCCGATCCTCGGCATTCTCAACGAGACCGACGACGGCGCGCTCGAGGCCGAGATCGAACGGCTGGTGAGCGCGGGCTACCGGACGCTGAAGGTGAAGGTCGGTTTCGACGTCGAGTCCGACCTGCGGCGCGTCGCGCTGATCCAGGCGCGCGTGGCGGGACGCGCCCGCCTGCGCCTGGACGCGAATCAGGGCTACACGGCCCAGCAGGCACGGCGCTTCGCCGGCGCGCTCGACCCGGCGGGGATCGAGCTCTTCGAGCAGCCGTGCGCGGCCGGCGACTGGGACGCGCACATGTCGGTGGTGCCGCACTCGACGGTGCCGCTGATGCTCGACGAATCGATCTACGGGCTCGCCGACATCGAGCGTGCCGCGCGGCTCGGCGCCGCGCGCTACGTCAAGGTCAAGCTGATGAAGCTGGTGACCCTGGACGGCCTCGTCGCGGCGATCGAGAGGATCCGCGCGCTCGGCATGGTCCCTGTGCTCGGAAACGGCGTGGCCTGCGACCTCGGCTGCTGGATGGAGGCCTGCGTCGCCGCGCGCCACATCGACAACGCGGGCGAGATGAACGGCTTCCTCAAGCCGCACGCGGGGCTGCTCGGGCAGCCGCTCGCCTTCGAAGACGGCGCGATCGTCCTGCAGCCCGGGTTCCGCGGCGTTCCGGAAGAGGATGCGCTGGCGCGCTACGAGATCGATCGACACGGGGGGAGACCCGCATGAAGCAGCGCACGCTGGTGACGGGAGTCATCGGCGCCGACACGCACATCGTCGGCAACCGGATCCTGAGCCTCGCGCTCGAGAAGGCCGGCTACAAGGTCGTTGCGCTCGGCGCGCTGACGCCCGCCCAGGACTTCGTCAAGGCGGCGATCGAGACCGACGCCGACGGCATCATGGTCTCTTCGCTGTACGGGCAGGGCGAGATCGACTGCCGGGGGTTTCGCGACCTGTGCATCGAGGCCGGGCTCGAGGACATCCTGATCTACGTCGGTGGCAACCTGGTGGTCGGCAAGACCCCTTGGGCGGAGGTCGAGCGCAAGTTTCTCGACATGGGCTTCGACCGTGCCTTCCCGCCCGGTACCCGCGTCGAAGCGGTGCTCGACGCGCTGGCGCAGGACTTCGGGGCGCGCGCCGAGAGGCCGCGCAGCCGCCAGGCATGAGCGCCGCGCTGCTCATCGACTTCGGCAGCACGTTCACGAAGCTGCGCGCGGTCGACCTCGACGCCTGCCGGATCGTCGCGACGGCGCAGGCGCCGTCGACCGTGTCCAGCGACGTCAACCTGGGGCTGGACGCCGCGCTGGCCGGACTCGCCGGCGAGTTGGGCGGGCTGCCGGGGTTTCGCTACCGGCTCGCGTCGAGCAGCGCCGCTGGCGGGCTGCGGATGGCCACCGTCGGACTGGTGCGCGAGCTGACTGCCGAGGCTGCGCGGCAGGCCGCACTGGGCGCCGGCGCGAAGCTGGTCGGCAGCTTCGCCTACCGCCTCACGGCGAGCGACCTGCGTCGCCTGGCGGATCTCGCCCCCGACCTGCTGCTGCTGTGCGGCGGCACCGACGGCGGCAACAGCGACGTCATTCTCCACAACGCCCGCGCGCTGGCTGCCAGCAGTCTCGGCTGTCCGTTCGTGGTCGCCGGCAACCGCGAGGCCGCCGACGAGGTCGCGCAGAGCCTCGCCGCGGCGGGCAAGCTCGCGCTGGTGACCGACAACGTCATGCCGGAGCTGAACGTGCTGTCGATCGAGCCGGCGCGCAAGGCGATCCGCGAGCTGTTCATGGCGCGGATCGTCACCGCCAAGGGCATCGACCGCGCGCAGGCGAAATTCGACCGGGTGCTGATGCCGACCCCGGCCGCAGTGCTCGAGGGTGCGCGGCTGCTCGCCGAAGGCGCCGGCGGCGAGCGCGGACTCGGCGACCTGATGGTGATCGACCCCGGCGGTGCGACGACCGACGTGCACTCGATCGGCAAGGGCGAGCCGGCGGAGCCCGGCGTGCTGCCGTACGGGCTTCCCGAGCCCTACGCCAAGCGGACCGTCGAGGGCGACCTCGGCATGCGGCACAATGCGCTGACCATCGTCGAGGTCGCGGGGCTCGAGTCGATCGCCCGCGACGCCGGTCTCGGCGCCGCGCGCACGCGCGAACTGGTCGAGGAACTGGCGCGCGACGTCGGCCGCCTGCCCCGTGACGACGAGGAGCGCGCGATCGATCGCGCGCTGGCCGGCGCGGCGGTGCGCATCGCGGTCGCGCGGCACGCCGGGCGCATCGAGACCGTCTACACGGCGCAGGGCCCGGTGCGCGTCCAGCGCGGCAAGGACCTGACCCGGCTCAATGCGGTGATCGGCACCGGCGGGGTGCTCGCCGCGGCACCCGAGCCGCACGCGCTGCTCTCGGCGGCGCTCGCCGACGGTCGCGATCCGTCGTCGCTCGCGCCGCGCGTGGCCGCCCTGTGGCTCGATCGCGACTACCTGCTCTACGCCGCCGGGCTGCTCGCGGAATGCGAGCCGGCGGCCGCTTTCGCGCTCGCGCGGTCGAGCCTGGTCCAACTCGAGGAGGAGAACGCGCATGGCTAGCGTGATGTCGGAGTCGCTTCGCACGAAGCGGCCGCTCGGCGAGGCGGCGATCCCCTGGGACGAATTCGACGCGATGCGCGCCGAGAACCTGGCGCGCTGGCCGACCGGCGCGGCGGTCGACCTCGACGAGGCGGTCGAGTTCCACCTCGGCCTCGCGAGCCACAAGCGGCTTGCCGAGGTGCTGCGGCGGGCGAAGGCCGAGCGTCGCTGCCTGACGCAGCCTCGCGGCGGCTTCGGCACGCTGCGGCTGCAGAAGGCGCTGATGCAGGCGCTCGATCGTGAAGGCCTCGCCGACATCGTGCCGACGACGACCGACAGCTACACGCGCAACGAGCATTTCGCGCAAGCCGGGCGGGGATCGGAGGAGTCCGAGGCGGCCGGCCGGTCGCTGCTGAACGGCTTTCCGATCGTCAACTACGGCGTCGCCGCGTGCCGCGAACTGGTCGAGGCGATCGACAAGCCGGCGATCATGCTGACCGGCACCGCGATGCCGAAGCTGGTCGGCGAGATCGGCTACGCGGCCGGCTACACCGGCTTTCTCGGGTCCGGCATCGCGTACACGACTTCGTACACGAAGGAATACTCGATCGAGGACGGCATCCGCAACTACCAGTACCTCGACCGGCTCGCGGCGCTGTATGCCCGGCGTGGCGTGCTGCTGCATCGCCGCCAGCCGGGGTTCCTCACCGGTACCAACATCCCGCCGTGCATCGCGATCGCGATTGCGGTGCTCGACTGCCTGCTTGCCGCAGCCCAGGGCGTGAAGCAGTACGGGCTCGAGCTCGGGCAGACGCTGCATCTGGTGCAGGACGCCGCGGCGATCGCGGTCTGCGAGGAGATGGCCCAGGAGTACCTGGGCAAGCGCGGTTACGCCGGCGTCGAGACGCCGATCACCTCGCTGCACTGGATGGGTGCGTGGCCGCACGACGAGGCACAGGCAGCGGCGCTGGTCGCCTACGGCGGCACCGTGGCGGCGGTCGGCGGTGCGGTGTCGGTGACGACCAAGTCCACGCACGAGGCGCTCGGTATTCCGACACCGCAGGCCAACGCCGAAGGTCTGCGGATGACGCGCATGGCGATCTATCTGGCGCGCAACCTGCGCCTCGACGGGCTCCCCGACTACGAGCGCGAGAAGGCGTTGATCCGGCGCGAGGTGCGCGGCATCGTCGACCGCGTGCTCGAGATCGGCGACGGCGACGTTGCGATCGGCACGGTGAGGGCGTTCGAGGCCGGCGTGCTCGACGTCCCCTGGTCGCCGAACCGCCAGGTGGCATCGCGCGTGCTGCCTGCGCGCGACGCCGACGGATACCTGCGCATCCTCGATGCCGGCGCGGTGCCGATCGACGCCGACGTGCTCGAGGAACATCGGGCGCGGCTGGCGCGCAGGGCCGGCCGCGAAAAGCTCGAGATGGGCTACGACCTCGCCGTCTCCAGTGTCTACGAGTTGTCCGAGCCGCTCGGCGTGCTGCTGTCCGACGGATGGGCGAAGGACGCGCCCGGGCGCGGGAGCGAATCCTGATGCGCGCGATCCGGATCGACCGCTTCGGCGCGCCCGACGTGATGACCCTGCGCGAGATCGACGCGCCCGCGCCGGGGCCCGGCGAGGTGCAGGTCGAGGTCAGCCTGGCCGGGCTGAACTTCATCGACATCTACATGCGCAACGGCACCTACGCCAAGTCGCAGACGTACCGGACACCGCTGCCGATGGGGCTCGGCATGGAGGGCGTCGGGCGCGTGTCGGCGCTGGGCGAGGGGGTCACCGACGTGGCGCGGGGCGACAGGGTGGCCTGGTGCCTCTCGCGCGGGAGCTACGCGCAGTATGCGTGCGTGCCGGCGTGGCGCGCCGTGCCGGTGCCCGACGGCGTCTCCGACGAGGTGGCGGTGACGCTGATGCTCCAGGGTTGCACCGCGCACTACCTGGCGCACTCGGCGTTCGCGCTCGAACCCGGCGACACCTGCCTGGTCCACGCGGCCGCCGGCGGGGTCGGGCAGCTTCTGACCCAGGTCGCCAGGCTGCGGGGCGCGCGTGTGATCGCGACGGTGGGCAGCGAGGAGAAGGCGGCGATCGCGCGCGCGCGCGGCGCCGACGAGGTCATCCTCTATCGCACCCAGGACTTCCGCGACGAGGTGCGCCGCCTCACCGGCGGGCGCGGCGTCGACGTGGTCTACGACTCGGTCGGGATCGACACGATCGCGCGCAGCATCCGCAGCCTGCGCCGCCGTGGCACCTGCATCCTGTACGGCGCGAGTTCGGGGCCGGTGCCCTCGATCGAGCCGATCGAGCTGGGCGAGGCCGGTTCGGTGTTCTTCACCCGGCCGCACCTCGCCGACTACACGGCCGACCGCGAGGAGATCCTTCGGCGCACCCGCGACCTGTTCGGCTGGGTCGGCGAGGGGCGCCTGACGGTCACGATCGACCGGACATTTCCCCTCGAGGAGGCGGCCGATGCGCACCGCTTCCTCGAGGCCGGCGCGAGCCGGGGAAAGCTTCTGTTGCGCGTCCGCTGAGCCCATTGCATCAACAACGAGGAGACCACCCATGCGCTCGATCGCGAGAAGAGCCGTAGTCGCCGGCATCGTGTCGGCGGCGGCCCTGTCAGTCGTATCGCCCGCCGCCCGTTCCGAGGACAAGTACCCGTCGCGGCCGGTCGAGTTTGTCGTCCCCTGGGGACCCGGCGGCGGCGCCGATGCCGTCGCCCGCAAGGCCGGAAAGATGCTCGAGGAAAGCCTGAAGGCGTCTTTTCCGGTCATCAACGTCCCGGGCGCTACCGGGCGGAGCGGCCTGAACAAGATGTTGTCCGCGCCTGCCGATGGCTACACGATCTCGATCATGACCGGCGACACCTTCGGCCTGCTGGCGGATCCGCAGCCCAGCTGGAGCCTCGACGCGCTGATCCCGGTGGCGATCATGATCCGGCAACCGTCCGCGTTCCTCGCGGCCGAGAACGGCCCGATCAAGACCTGGGCCGACGTGGAGCGTGAAGCGAAGACCCGGCCGCTGAAGGTCGCGGTCACCGGGTTCGGCAGCCCGGACGACATGACGGTGAACTTCTTCGTCCGTCGCGGCCTGAAGCTCGTGAGCGTACCCTTCGCCAAGCCCGGCGAACGCTACTCGGCGATCCTCGGTGGCCACGCCGATCTGCTCTACGAGCAGCCGGGCGACGTGCGCAACTTCATCGACAGCAAGCAGATGCGCCCGGTGATCATTTTCGGCGAGAAGCGGCACCCTGCGTTCGCCGGCGTGCCGGTCTCGAAGGAGCTCGGCTTCGACATCACGATGCCGCAGTTCCGCATGGTCACCGTGAAGGCGGGCACCGATCCCGAGAAGGTCAAGCTGCTCTCGGACGAGCTCGCGAAGGTCGCGAAGTCAGCGGACTATGCGCGATATCTCGAGGACCAGCTCGCGGACTCGGACAGCTACATCCCGGCGAACGAAGCGTTGGCGTTCCTGCGTGGCGAGCTCGAGGCGATGAAGAAGCACGCGAGCGCCAGATGAGGGTGTTTGGGGGTGGGAGCGATCTGCGATGACCCACCGCATGAGACGGGTGCTGCCGCACCTGGTGATGCTGCTGATCTCGGTGCTGCTTTACTGGGCGGC
>CALMSQ010000266.1:0-2998 GCA_937872345.1 uncultured Burkholderiales bacterium
TGCCCGACGAGCGGAGGAAGTTCTGCACAACTCGGTTGCACGGGACGCATTATCCTTGCAGTTTCCGAAGTCACGGAACCGGAATGCCTCCGACTATTCACGCGAGGGTCGCTACCGGCGCGATCTGGATGGTGCTGTTCAAGTTCGTAGAGCGCAGCCTCGGCCTCGTGAGCACGCTGATCCTGGTGCGCCTTCTCAGCCCCGCCGACTTCGGCGTGGTGGCGATGGCGATCTCGGTGATCGCGATGGCCGAACTGCTCACCGCCTTCGGCTTCGACACGGCGCTGATCCAGGACCAGAACGCGACCCCGGCGCACTATCACACGGCGTGGACCTTCGGCGTGCTGTTCGGCGCAGCGGTCACCGTGGTGATCGCGCTGGCGGCACCGCACGTCGCCGCCTACTACCGCGAGCCGGGTGTCGAGTGGGTCATGTATGCCCTGGCGCTGGGGCCGCTGATCAACGGGTTCCAGAATATCGGCATCGTGGCTTTCCGCAAGGACCTCCGGTTCCGTTACGAGTTCTACTTCCAGGTCAGTCGCAAGATGGTCGGCTTCGTGATCACGATTGCGCTCGCGTTCTGGTATCGCAGCTATTGGGCGCTGATCGCGGGTACGCTCGCCACGCAGCTGTTCAGCACCGTCGTGAGCTATTGGGCGCATCCGTTCCGGCCCAAGCTCACTCTGAGCGAGCGCGATTCGCTGATGGGCTTCTCGAAGTGGCTGCTGTTCAACAACATCGTCGGCTACCTGAAGAACCGCTCGTCGGACTTCGTCATCGGGCGGCTGAACGGCCCGGCGGGCCTCGGCCTGTACAACGTCAGCTACGAGCTCGCCAACCTGCCGACGACCGAGTTGAGTGCGCCGATCAATCGCGCGCTGCTCCCCGGGTTCGCGCGGCTCAGCGAAGACCCCGAGGAGCTGCGCCGCATCTACGGCTCGGCGATGTCGGTGCTGGCGCTGCTCGCGGTGCCGGCGGCCGCCGGAATCTTCGCGCTTGCGCACCTGATCGTTCCGGTCGCCCTCGGTGCGCAATGGATGGCGGCGATCCCGGTGCTTCAGATCCTCGCGTTCAATGGCGCGTTGCTGATGCTGCACTCGTCGATCGCGGCGCTCATGATCGGCACAGGACGCGCCAAGGAGGTCACTGGCTGCAACGCGGCGTTCGTGGTGATCCTGCTCGTGGCCATGCTTGCTCTCGCGCCATCGTACGGCGTCGAAGGGGCGGCGATGGCGTGCCTGATCACGGCCGTCGTCTCGACGCCGATCTACCTGGCGGTGTTGCGTTCCCAACTCGGGCTGCCGGTGCGACTTTTTCTCGATGCGCTGATTCGCCCGGTGCTCGCATCGGCGGCGATGTGCGGGGTGCTGTGGCTGGCGCTGCCGTCCGACGGCACCGCGCTGCACGCCTTCGCGGCCACCGCCTGGCTGCTGGGCGGCGTCGCACTCGGATTCGCCGTGTACGTCGCGGCCGTGGTGTCGATGTGGAGCATCGCCGGGCGGCCCGCGAGCGCGGAGCGGCTCGTGATCGACCGCGTCGGGCAGGAGTTGAGGCGGCGCTTCGGTGCGAAGGCGGCGACCCAACCGTGATGCTGGAATCTCGAGAAACCGGATCTTTCGAATGAACTCGACCGACAACGAAATCCCGCGTTCCCTGGAACTGAAAGCCGGCGACTGGGTCGTCGTCCGAGACGCTGCCGAGATCCTGTCCACGCTGGACGACGACGGTTGCCTCGACAGCCTTCCCTTCATGCCGGAGATGCTGGCTCACTGCGGCAAGCGCTATCGGGTGCGCGCAGTCGCGCACAAGACCTGCGACACCATCGAGGCGACGGGCGGGCGGCGGATGCACGACACGGTCCACCTCGAAGACCTGCGATGCGACGGGAGTGCGCACGGCGGTTGCGAGGCCGGGTGCACGTTGTTCTGGAAGGAGGCGTGGCTGCGGCGCGACTCGCAGTCGGCGCGTCCTGCGATGGCGCCCGCCGCGGCAGACCTGGACGTAGTGAAGCGCGCCTGTACGCGCGACGGCTCGACTCCGGACGATCCGACCTGGCGATGCCAGACCACCGACCTGTTGAAGGCGTCCGAGCCGTTGCGCCCGACCGAGGTCGGCCAGTATGTCCGCGACGTCACCACGGGCAACCATGGCGTGTTCGACGTGCTGCGGCTGTTGATGCTTGCGGGCTACGAGCGGCTGGTCAACATCGGCGTGGGCTATCGGGTCTGGGTCGGTCTGTACAACGCCTGGCAGCGGCTGCGCGGCGGAAAGCCGTGGCCCACCGTCAGCGGGCGCGTGCCACCCGGTGCGCCGACCCCGACCGCGGTGCTCGACCTGAAGCCGGGCGATCGCGTGCGGGTTCGGCCGATCCGGGAGATCGAGCAGACGATCAACGCACAGGGCTTCAATCGCGGCATGCGCTTCGACGTCGAGATGGTCAAGTATTGCGACGCCGAGTACAAGGTCCAGTCCCGCGTCACGAAGATCATCAACGAGAAGACGGGCAAGATGATGCACATGAGCAATCCGTGCATCCTGCTCGAAGACGTCTATTGCCGTGCCGAGTGCACGCCGGGTCGCCGCGGCTGCCCGCGCGCCGTCAATACCTATTGGCGCGAGATCTGGCTCGAGCGCGTCTGAGCAATCGATCGAGGCGCTATTCGAGCACGGCCTTGCGCACGAAGAACGCTTCGGCGTAACCGGTGGGGGAGCGGCACTCGACGCCGCGCAGCCTGGCCAGCGCGAGCACGGTGTCCACGCTGAGCCAGTCCTTCGAGCGCTGAGAGGCGAACGCCTCGAGGATGTCCGACGCCTTGCGCTCGCAGTCCTCGCGCGTCACGGGAACGAAAAAGTTCGGCTGTCCCAGGTCGCCGTCGTATTTCGGAATCTCGTACTCCAGCACGAGCTGCGCGCGAAAGTGATTCCAGGTGAGCTCGCTGACGAATCGGTGGTCCTGATGGCGGTCGTGCCCGGCGTGCGTCAGCACGAGATCCGGCGA
>CALMSQ010000267.1:0-2998 GCA_937872345.1 uncultured Burkholderiales bacterium
GGCCGCTCGCGCTGCGCGCCGAGCACGTCGTCGGCCAGCAGCGCGACGATCGCCGGCAGGTCCTCGCGGGTCGCCCGTCGCAGCAGTGGCGCCGGCAGGGCGGTGTCGGGTGCAGGTGCGCGCGGCGCACCCGGCGCAGCGGCGGACGCCTCGCCTGCCACCGCCCCGGCGGCCGCGACGATCGCAGCCAGGTCGACGCGCTCGATCGCCCCGACCGCGGCCTCGAAGCGCCCCTGCTCGCACAAGCCCTGGATGCCGGCGTCCTCGTAGGCGTCGATCGCCGCGCCGAAGCAGGCGTCGCGCACCGCGGCCGCCAGGTCGGACAGCGTCGTCGAGTTCATTGCCGGGCCCCCCATCGTGCGTGGCGTGCGAGACCGCACTGCGGGCGATTCTAGTGCCGCGCAGCCGCGCCCGCTTCGAGGCCCGCGGCGGCGGTGGGGTTGCCCGCGCGCAGGCGCCGGTGCGCGCGGGCCAGGCGCTCGACCGCCTCGGCCAGCTGCCCCGGATCGAGCGTCGCAAAGCTCAGGCGCAGCGCCGACGGGTCGGGCGCTTCGTCGTAGAACGCCACGCCGGGCACGAAGATCGTGCCCTCGTCGCGCGCGGCCGGCAGCAATGCCGACGCGTCGGTGCCGTCGGTGAATCGCGCCCAGACGAACATCCCCCCTTCGGGACGCCCGAATCGCAGCGCATCGCCGAAGCGCGCGTCGAGCGCGTCGCAGAGCGCGTCGCGGCGCGCCCCGTAGGTCGCGCGAAGCTGCGGCAGCCGCTGCGCGAGCCGCCCCGACCGCAGGTAGCGGTCGGCGACCTCCTGCACCAGCGTCCCGGTGTGCAGGTCCAGCGCCTGCTTGACCCGGACGACCGCGTCGCGCAGCCAGCGCGGCAGCACCGCGAATCCGATCCGCAGCCCCGGCGACATTACCTTCGACAGCGTCGACACGTAGACGCACCAGTGCGCGGCCCCCGGCGTCTCGCGTGCCAGCGCGACCAGCGGCGGATGCGCGACGCCTTCGACGCGCAGCTCGCCATAGGGATCGTCCTCGACGAGCACGACGCGCCGGCGAAGTGCCCAGCCGATCAGCGCGCGCCGCCGCTCGAGCGACAGCGTCGCGCCGGTCGGGTTCGCGAAGTTCGTGACCAGGTAGACGAACTTCGGCGCCGGCCCCGTGTCCGCGACGAGCCGCTCGACGCAGGCGCCGTCTGCGTCGGCGGGCACGGTGACGAAGCGCGCGCCGCTCAGGGCGAACGCCTGCAGGGCCGCCAGGTAGCTCGGCCGCTCGAGCGCGACCCGGTCGCCCGGATCGACCAGCGCGCGCGCCAGCAGGTCCAGCGCCTGCTGCGAGCCGGCGGTGACCACGACGTCGGCCGGCTCGACCGCGGCGCCGCGCTGCGCCATCAGCGCCGCGAGCGACTCGCGCAGCGATGGCTGGCCGTCGGTCGCGCCGTATTGCAGCGCCTGCCGGGGCGCCTCGCGCATCGCCTGCGCGAACGCGCGCTCGATGCCTTCGACGTCGAACTGGTCGGCCGCCGGCAGTCCACCGGCCAGCGACAGCATCCCCGGCCGCTGCGCGTCGCGCAGCAGGTCGCGCACCGCCGAGCTGCGCATCGCGACGACCCGGCGCGCGAGCGGCGTATCGGCACTGTATCGGAGCGTGTCCTGGTCCATGGGCGGCCTCCCCGGCGGATGCAGCGCACGCGCAGCGCTGCCCGGTCACCTTAGCGCGGCGGCGGCGCTCGCGTCCCGGCCAGCGCGCACCGCGGCGCGCCGTCGCTGTCATGGCGAGCGACCGGTACAGTCGGCTTCCGTGGAGTCGCCGCGCCGGCCGCTTCTAGACACCATGGTCGCCCGCGTCATTGCGGGCGGCCATGGTGTCTAGCGCTGCGGCTCCGGGCCACTCCGGGTCGTGGCCCGCCGCGGTCCGGTCGGCGACGTCGCCTCAGGCCCCTCCGACGATGCGCCCGTCGACGATCTCGATTCTCCGGTGGCAGCGCGCCGCCAGCCTCGGGTCGTGCGTGACGATCAGGCAAGCCGATCGCATGTCGCGGTTGAACTCGAGCAGCAGGTCGAACACCTCGTCGGCGCTCTTCGTGTCGAGATTGCCGGTCGGCTCGTCGGCGAGGATCAGCCTCGGCGCCAGCGCCAGCGCGCGCGCGATCGCGACCCGCTGCTGCATGCCGCCGGACAGCTGCGACGGCCGCTTGCGCATCGCGTCCGCGAGGCCGACCCGCGCCAGCAGCGCCCGCGCGGCGGCCTCGGCCTGCGCGTCGGCCGCCCCGCGGTCGATGATCGCCGGCATCATCACGTTCTCCAGCGCGCTGAATCCAGGCAGCAGGTGGTGGAACTGGAAGACGAAGCCGATGGCGCGCCCGCGCAGCGCGGTCAGCTCCGCCTCGTCGAGCCCCGCGGTGTCGCGTCCGGCGATCGCGAGGCGCCCCGCGGTCGGCCGCTCGAGCAGGCCGATGATGTTCAACAGCGTGCTCTTGCCCGATCCCGAGGGCCCGACCAACGCGACGAACTCGCCCTCGTCGAGCCGGGCGTCGATGCCGTGCAGCACCTCGGTCGCGACCGGCGTGTCGAGGCCGTACGACTTGCGGATGCCCTGGAGTTCGACGATCGCGCCCACGCCGCTCACATCCTGATCGCCTGGACCGGATCCATGCGCGCGGCACGCCGCGCCGGCAGCGCAGCGGCCGCGAGCCCGACGACGATCGCGATCGCGCAGGCCGACAGCGCGATCGCCGGGTCCATCTGCGCGACGAACAGCGGCGATCCGTCGGCGTTGCGAAAGACGCTCGCGAAGAAGTGCAGCAGGCCGGCGGCCAGCCCCACGCCGAGCGCCGAGCCGACCAGTCCGTACAGGCCCCCCTGCAGCAGGAACACCGCCATGATCTTCCCGGGGCTCGCGCCCATCGCGCGCAGGATTCCGATCTCGCGCTGCTTCTGCACCACCGAGACCACCAGCACGCTGGCGATGCCCACCGCGACGATGGCCACGACGAA
>CALMSQ010000268.1:0-3256 GCA_937872345.1 uncultured Burkholderiales bacterium
CGGCACGTAGCGCTGGAAGTACCAGCCGCTGCGTTCGCGGTCCGACGGCTTGCCCAGCGCGACGACGCGAGTCTCGCGCGGGCTCAGATGCTCGACGATGCGCTTGATGGTTCCGTCCTTTCCGGCCGCGTCCCGGCCTTCGAGGAGGATCAGGATGCGATCGCCGCACTCGATGAAGTGCCGTTGAAGCTTCACGAGCTCGATCTGCAGCGCGTAGAGCCGGGACTCGTAGTCCTCGCGCGACAGCGCCACGTCGGTGGACGTTTCGCCTTCGTCCGCGGCGAACCCTGCGCCGTGCCGCGCCACGGCATCGGCGTGGCCGTCGCCATCCTGCCGACGACGCCTCCTGCTGCCCTTGTCGGTCTTCTTGCTCATCGCGGTCCTTCAGGCGCCCGCGTCGTCGCCGATGACCAGCGTCGAATCCGACGTGAATCGGTACGGCGGCACGGTCAGGTTTGTCGGTGCGGGCACGTTCCTGAAGACCCGGCCGGCGAAGTCGAACTTCGATCCGTGGCACGGGCAGTAGAACCCGCCCGGCCATACGCCGCCGATATCGGCGGCGCCCTCGTCGGGCCGAAAGGTGGGGATGCAGCCGAGGTGGGTGCAGACGGCCTCCAGCACGAGCACGTCGTCGCGAATCGAGCGGTTCGGGTTCGCCGCGTAGGCCGGCTGAATCGACTCGCGCGAGGCCGGATCGGCCAACAGATGGTCGTGCGCGCGCAGCGCACCGAGCATCTCCGCGCTACGTCGCAGGACGAAAACGGGTTTGCCGCGCCACTCGACGGTGCGCAGGCCGCCCGGGGCCAGGCCGTCGATCCGGACCTCCACCGGAGCTCCCGCCGCACGCGCGCGCTCGCTCGGTGCCATCGAGGCCGCGAACGGCACCGCTGCAGCGACGACCCCGGCGCCGCCCGTGATCGAGGTCGCCGCCAGCCACCGGCGGCGAGACGGGTCACTGTTTGCGTGTTGGCTCATCGATCGTACCTCCGTTCGGTTCGGGTGGATGCAAGTCCGCCGCGACGCGCTGGCGTCGAGCGGCTGTACCCGCACGATTGAGAGATGGAAAGAAGCGCGGCGTGCGCGCAGCGTAGTCGTCGAAGATGGCCCCGAACGCGCGCCGCATGTCGCGCTCCTCGTTGACCGCCAGCCGCGCGTACATGGCCACGAGCACCGGGAACATCGCCAGCGTCAGCACCGTCGGCCACTGCAGCAGGAACCCGAGGAGGATCAGGACGAAGGCGACGTACTGCGGGTGTCGCACCCGTGCATAGGGGCCGGTAGTCGCCAGCGTTGCGCTGCGCTGCGCGTCGTAGAGCACGTTCCACGCGGCGGACAGCAGCAAGAAGCCGAGCCCGAGGAGAACGTAGCTCGCAATGTGCAGCGGACTGACGTGCGGGTCGCCGCCCCAACCAAGCAGCGTCGACCACAGATGCCCGCTGTCGTGCGCCAGCAGGTTCAGGTTCGGATAGCGCGTCTGCAGCCACCCTGACAGCAGATAGATCGTCAGCGGAAAGCCGTACATCTCGACGAACAGCGCGACGACGAAGGCCGAGAAAGCGCCGAACGTACGCCAGTCTCGCACGGTCTGTGGCTTGAAGAAGCTGAAGGCGAACATGATGAAGATCGCCGAATTGAGCACGACGAGGACCCACAGGCCGTAGCCGGAAGCGTCGCCGTTCATGGCCGATCTCCCTCGTCGGGTGCCGCGCCGTTCGACGCGCGCTTGCCGTCGCCGCTGCCTCGACCGTGCCCGCCTCCGTGGCCGCCATGGCCGCCGTGCCCACCGTGCATGAAGACGTGCATCAGGGGGACGACGAGCAGCAGCAGATAGGGCAGCGCGCCGAGCAGGTGGGCCTTGTGCTCGACGATCAGGTAGAACAGGGCGACTGCACCGATAACCAGAAGGCCGACTGCGTAGCGCGAACGCCAGAATCGGGGTGGCCCTGAATCGCGCGGAAGATGACGATGTGAAGTGCTCATGGTGTGCTGGAGGGTCATGGATGGCACAGGTCGACGTACCCTGCGTCGAGCGCCGATCGTCGTCGACCCGGTCGCGGGCCGATCAGCGCCCCGGGGCACGGCACGCGATGGCGTGTCGGCCCCGTGGCAGCCTCTAGTCGGCCATCCGGGAGTACAGGACCCTGGGGGGCGGTTCCGGCGGCAGCGATTCCGCGGAGAACGACCCGCGCCGTGCGGCGTGCGCAGGCATCGCCCCGTGCCGAGTCGGCGCGACCGCAGGATGCGGCACCGTGCCGACGTCGTCGGCAGCGAAAGCCCGCGAACCCGCTGAATGCGAGATCTCGTCGCAGACCTTCAGGCACGATTGCGCTGCCCCGCCCGGAGCGTCGTGTCCGGTGCAGTCCTGGGTGGGCTTGTCGCGCCCTTCGGGGGCATGCGATCGATGAGCGCCGTCGGGGAGCGTCCACGGCGCGTGACCGAGCCCGCCCATCCCTTCGAGTCGACAGGCGCTCGCGACGCCTGCCGACAGCGCGAAAAGCCACGCCGCCAACGCCAGCCAGCAGAAGGCGCGCCTCGAGCGACGGTGCCGGAATGCGTTCATGCTGTTCCGCTCGATCGACGATCGATTCTACGGCTGCGGGTGCGACCGTGCCGAGCGTCAGCGACGCGCTCGTCGCCGCGAAGGCGCGGCGACGGCGGCGGCAAGCCCGTTCCCGAAACGCGTTCGCGTGAGCGAGGTGTTCGCGATGGCTGGGCGAACGCTCAAGGTCGTCGGCGGTGCGGATTTGACGGTCCATTGGCTGACATGATCGGCGTCGGTTGCGGTCTGCAGCCTGACCGGACGATTACAAACGCGTCATCGACTGGTGCGACGGATCGTCGAGGCGGCGGGGCACCCCCACCGACGAGGCGTCGCCGCGAACGACTCGCCACGGTGTGGCGCCGGTGCACGAAGCGCACCACCTCGGGTTGACTTTGCCACGGTGGGAAGGTCTCTCATTGGAACTGTCGCGACAGGAGCGACGATCAACTCAACGAGGATGCCGAAGTGGGAACGATCGAACTCGAAGTGAAGGGGATGACGTGCGGTTCGTGTGTGGCGTCGGTCACGCGCGCGTTGCGCCGTGTTCCAGGGGTGGAAGTGGTCGATGTCGACCTGCGAAGCGGCCTGGCCCGGGTGAAGGGTTCGCCTTCAGTCACCGCGACCATGCTGATGCTGGCACTCGCCGATGCCGGGTACGACTCTCGCCTGTCGAGCAAGGCAGATGGCGGAACCGCCACGGACCCGTCGGCGGAC
>CALMSQ010000269.1:0-5621 GCA_937872345.1 uncultured Burkholderiales bacterium
CTGCGCTTCGTCGACGAGATGCGCCGCACCGGCCGCATCGGCGCCGAGGTGTCGATGCTGAAGATCAAGGGCACCGAGATCCAGCAGGCGATCACCGAGCTGCTGATGCAGGTCGCGGGGCCGCTCGCGCAGTCGTTCAGGCCGATCGACTACGAGGGCTTCGACGGCTTCACCGCATCGATCGCGCCGCGCTACTTCAACTTCCGGAAGACCTCGATCTACGCGGGTTCCAACGAGATCCAGCGCAACATCATCGCCAAGGCGGCCCTCGGCCTCTGAACCGGACGCGCAGAGCATGGACTTCCAGTACACCGAAGAGCAGCAGCTGCTGGCCGACAGCGTCCGGCGGCTGGTCGAGAAGCGCTACGACTTCGAGTCGCGCAAGAAGATCGTCGCGTCGCCGGCCGGGCACAGCGCCGAGGCGTGGGCGGAACTGGCCGAACTGGGCCTGCTGTCGCTGCCGTTCGCGCAAGCCGACGGCGGCTTCGGCGGCGGCGCGGTCGACCTGATCGGCACGATGGAGGCGATCGGCGAGGCGCTGGTCGTCGAACCCTTCCAGTCCACGCTCGCGCCGGCCGGCCGGCTCGTCGCCCGCTGCGGCAGCGACGCGCAGCGCGCGGCGATGCTGCCGTCGGTCATCGCCGGGACACTGAAGCTCGCGTTCGCGCACGGCGAGCGCAACGCTCGCTACACGCTGTCGCAGGTCGAGACCCGCGCGGCCAGGGCGGGCGACGGCTGGGTGCTGAACGGCGAGAAGTCGGTCGTGCTGCACGCGCCGATGGCCGACCGGCTGGTGGTGTCGGCGCGCAGCGCCGGCGCGGCCGGCGATGCGGACGGCATCAGCCTGTTCGTCGTCGACCCGAAGACGGCGGGGCTCGCGATGAAGACCCTCCGCACGGTGGACAACCTGCGCGCCGCCGACCTGACACTGAAGGACGTGAAGCTGCCGGCCGACGCGCTGCTCGGCCAGGCCGGCGACGCGCTGCCGGCGATCGACGAGGCGGTCGACTTCGCCACCGTACTGCTGTGCGCGGAGAGCCTGGGCGCGATGCGCTACGCCAACCAGGCGACGCTCGAGTACCTGAAGACGCGCAAGCAGTTCGGCGTGCCGATCGGCTCGTTCCAGGCGCTGCAGCACCGGATGGTCGACATGACGATCAGCGCCGAACAGGCGCGCTCGATCACCTATCTCGCCTGCGCGAAGGTCGACGCGGCCACGCGCGGGAGCGTCGACGCGGCCGAGCGGCGCCGCGTCGTCTCGGCGGCGAAGGTCAAGGTGGCCGACGCGGCGCGCCACGTGGGCCAGGAGGCGATCCAGCTGCACGGCGGCATGGGGATGACGCAGGAAATGAAGGTGGCGCACACCTTCAAGCGGTTGACGATGATCGCGCAGCAGTTCGGCGACGCCGAGCATCACCTGGAACGGTTCGCGGCGGCGGGCTGAACCGCGGGGTGGCCGCCACCGGATCCCGGCGTCACCCGGTCAGCCACTGGCGGACTTCGGCCTGGGTCGGGATCCGGCCGCTGCTGACCAGCTTCTCGTCGATGACGAGCCCGGGTGTGGCCAGCAGGTCGTAGGCCATGATTGCCTTCATGTCGGTGACCTTGACGAACTCGGCTTCGACGCCGGCGCTGGCGGCGGCCTCGCGCGCGACGGCCTCGAGCTTCCTGCAGTTGGCGCAGCCCGAGCCGAGAATCTTCACCGTGAGCATGGTTGCTTCCTCCATCGGGAACTTCAGGTCGATCGCATGGCCAGGGCCTGTCGTCGGCGCAGCCAGGCCAGCAGGACGGTCAGCGTCGCGGCGAAGCTTGCCAGTCCCAGCGCCAGCCACGCGAGGCTCGCCCCGTCGACCCACGAGCCGAACAGCAGGCCGGAGACGACGCTGAACACGGCCACCCAGCCGACGTAGGCGAAGGTCTTGCGTCGGCCGATGATCGCCGCAACCATCAGGATGCTCTGCAGGCTCAATTCCGGATCGGCCATCAGGTAGGCCAGCAGCGGGCCGCGGTGCATGCCGAGGTCGAGGAACATGCGCGCGACCGGTACTTCGACCAGCGTCGGAAAGTACATGAACACGCCGAAGACCACGGCCACCACGTTGGACGTCACGTCGTTGCGACCGGCGAGTGCCTGGATCCACTCGGGCTGGATCAACTGGCGCACCACGCCGACCACGAAGACGCCGACGATCAGCAACGGGAAGATCTGCTTGACGAAGCGCCACGACTCCCACAACCAGGCCCGCCAGTCTTTCGGCGCCAGCCGGCGGGCGAAATACGCCACGGCCGCCATCGCCAGTGCGACGGCGAATGCGCGGCCGGTCAGCGCGACGTCCAGGCCTCCGGCGCGCGGCACGATCTGCAGCGAGGCGACCAGCAGCGTGAGGGCCGCGAGGCCGAGGGAGACCCAGGTCCAGCGGTTGGCGCCTTCGGTGATGTCCTCCAGGCCCTTCCAGGCGGTCAGGCCGATCAGCGCCAGCAGTGCGATCAGCAACGAGCCCTGCACGCTCACCCCTTCCTCTCCACGGGACGCATCGAACGGCACCCAGTGGAACAGCGCGGCCTGCCAGGTCTCGGCGGCCGCGATCGGCAGGCTCGTCGTCGCGACGGTGGAAGTCAGCAGGGGCACCTTCAGCGTGCCGGCGACGAGCAGCACGACCAGCGCCAGCAAGACGCCGGTGGCCGGCGCGCCGATGCTCGCGCGCTGCGCGAACAGCGCGTCGGTCTGTGCGTCGTGGCGGGCGTCGTCGCGCCAGAACAGCAGGGCCATCAGCATGCCGATGCCGATGCCGAAGACCAGGCAGAGCACGATTCGCGCCAGCGCGAAGTCAGCGCCGAGGATGCTGCCGGTGTAGGCAAGCGCCATGATGTTGCCTGCCGGCGCGAAGAACAGGAAGGTGATCGCCGGTCCGAGCCCGGCGCCCTTTCGGTAGATGCCCGCGAACAGTGGCACGATGGTGCACGAGCAGACCGCGAGCAGCGAACCCGCGGCCGCAGCCGCCGGGTAGGAGACGTGCGCGGGCGTGCTGCGGCCCAGCCAGCGGGTGATGCTGGCCTTGGGGATCAGCGCCGCCATCGCGCCGGCGATGAAGAACGCCGGCAGCAGGCACAGCAGCACGTGCGCGGCGAGATAGGCGGCGAGGTTGCCGGCGCCGCCGTTGAGCAGTTGCAGGAGCTGGCTCATGCGCGCGGGCCTTCGAGGGCGATTTCGGCTTCCATGGACGTCACCGGCTACGAGCCCTTGCCGGCGACCGGCCGGGAAGCGGGGGGCCGATCGCGCCCGGCAGGTGAATCGTCGCCCGGAAACCAGTGCCGCGTTCGATTGGCGATCGCGACCAACGACAGCATGACCGGCACCTCGACCAGCACCCCGACGACCGTGGCCAGCGCGGCGCCCGAACTCAGCCCGAACAGCGAGATCGCCACCGCGACGGCGAGTTCGAAGAAGTTCGACGTTCCGATCAGGCAGGCGGGGGCGGCGATCTCGTGCGGCAGCCGCAGCCAGCGCGCGCCGAGCGCGCTGACGAAGAAGATGCCGTACGACTGGATGACGAGCGGCACGGCGATCAGTGCGATCACCAGCGGTTGCGCGACCAGCGTGCGCGCCTGGAAGCCGAACAGCAGCACCACGGTCGCGATCAGCCCGACGACAGACCAGGGCTTGAGCGCAGCGACGCCGCGCGCGAGCCGTGGCGTGCCGCCCGTGGCGAGCCATAGGCGCCGGGTGAGCACGCCCGCCGCGAGCGGCAGCACGACGTAGAGCACCGTGGACAGCAGCAGCGTCTCCCACGGCACCGTCACGTCGGTGACGCCGAGCAGGAACGCCGCGATCGGGGCGAACGCGAACACCATGATCAGGTCGTTCACCGAGACCTGCACCAGCGTGTAGTTCGGGTCGCCCCTGGTGAGCTGGCTCCAGACGAACACCATCGCGGTGCAGGGCGCCACGCCGAGCAGGATCATCCCGGCGATGTACTCGCTGGCCGATTGCGGATCGACCCAGGGCGCGAAGACGTACCTGAAGAACGCCACGCCCAGCGCGGCCATCGTGAACGGCTTGATCAGCCAGTTGACGACCAGCGTCAGCACCAGACCCCGCGGGCGCCGCCCCACGTCCTTCACGGCCGCGATGTCGACCTGGATCATCATCGGGTAGATCATCACCCAGATGAAGACTGCGACGACGAGGTTGACGTGCGCCACCTCGAGGCCGGCGATGGCCTGGAACAGGCCTGGCGCGAGCAGCCCCAGGCCGACGCCGGCCAGGATGCCCAGGCCGACCCAGACGGTGAGATAGCGTTCGAAGAGGCCCATGGCGAATGCGTTCCCCTGGTGTTCGCGAGGCAATCAGCTGCGGCCGATCGCGGCCAGCGCGGCCTCGAGCCCGGCGCGGTCCATCGCCTCGAGCGGCAGCGCGAGCAGTTGCAGCAACCGGTAGCCGATCGCTTGCCGGGTCAGCTCGAAAGCGCGCCGCTTGCCGTCGTCGCCGCCCGCGGCATTCGATGGGTCCGGATAGCTCCAGTGAACCTTGATCGGGGGCTCCCCGCGGCCGCTGACGAACACCGGGCAGGTCTCCGCGGCAGCGCTGTCGCAGACCGTGATCACGATCGACAGCGAGGGGGCGTCGGAGGCGGTGAACTCGTCCCAACTCTTGCTTCGATAGCCGCGGATGTCGATTCCCGCCCTGTCCAGGGCCTCGAGCGCGAACGGATTGACGCGCCCGCTGGGGGCGCTGCCGGCGCTGAAGCCCTGTACGGAGCGTCCCAGCTTCCGCGCCCAATGGTTGAGCATCCCTTCGGCAAGCACGCTGCGAGCCGAATTGTGCGTGCACAGCACGAGGACGTTGCAGACGGGTTCGCTCACGGCGCGCCCTCGGCGGCATGAAGGAGAGGATTCGCCCGGCAGGCGACCGCGCCCCCGTCGAGGCATGGCTCGCCCTGGCAGCAATGGTCGGTGAGGTAACCGAGCAACTCGTTCATCCGCGCGTACTCGGCCCGGTAGATCAGGTGCCGGCCGCTGCGTTGCTGGGTGACCAGACCCGCCTGCGCCAGTTCCTTCAGGTGGAAGGACAGGGTCGCGGCCGGCAGCTCGAGCGATTCGGCGATCGCGCCCGGGGTCATGCCGTCGTGGCCGGCCACGACCAGCGCGCGGAAGACCTGCAGCCTGGACGCCTGCGCCAGGGCCGAAAGGGCTTTCACTGCATCGGTGTCATCCATTGTCCGGGAATCCTTCGATTGCGAGCGACAAAATTCGATGATACCAGAAATATCGAAACATACTCCGCCTCGCTTCGTCCTCGTGCGCCTCGCTCACCGAAACCAGCGCCGCCCGAATCGTCACGGAACTGTCATCGAAGCGTCGTAACGTGTCCTCGTCTCCCCAGTCAGACAAGGACGTCACGGAATGAATCTCACGACTCGCTTCCTCGCAACCGGTGCCCTCGCGCTGGGTCTCGTCTCGGCCCACGCCGCCGAGATCACCGGCGCCGGGGCGACCTTCCCGGCCCCGGTCTACGCCAAGTGGGCGGAAGCCTACAAGGCGGCCACCGGCAACCTGATGAACTACCAGGCGATCGGCTCGGGCGGCGGCATCAAGCAGATCACCGCCAAGACCGTCGACTT
>CALMSQ010000270.1:0-7164 GCA_937872345.1 uncultured Burkholderiales bacterium
CGCCCGGCCTTCCAGTCGGCCTTCGCCTGCTCGATGCGCTCCCTGCGCGAGGACACGAAGTTCCACCAGATGTGCCGCTCGCCCAGCGGTTCGCCGCCCAGCAGCATCAGCGTCGACGCCTCGCTCGCGCGCAGCACCGGCGCTCCGGCTGCGCCGAACACCAGCATCTGCCCGACACGGTACCCGACGCCCTCGTGCTCGATCCGGCCCGCGACCACGTACGCGGCGCGCTCGGCGTGGCCTTCCGGCATCGCGATCCGTGCGCCGGGATCGAGCGTCGCGTGCAGGCAGAACAACGGCGAATGCGTCTTCACCGGGCTCTTCAGTCCGTACGCCTCGCCGGCGGCCAGGCGCATCCAGACGCCAGCGTCCCGCCCCTCGGGCAGCACGCGCGCCGGATAGTGGTCGAACGCAGGATCGGCCTCCTCGTCCGCCTCGGGCAGCGCCACCCACGACTGCAGCAGCTCGATGCCGGGGTCGGCGAACGCCGAGGGGTCCTCGAAGCGCTCGGAATGCGAGATGCCGCGGCCCGCGGTCATCCAGTTGACGTCGCCCGGCCGGATCACCTGCTCGACGCCGAGGCTGTCGCGATGCGTGACCGCGCCGCTCAGCAGGTAGCTGACCGTCGACAGGCCGATGTGCGGATGCGGGCGCACGTCCGCCTTGCGCCCGATCGACGGCTCGAACGTCACCGGTCCGGCGTGATCGAGGAAGACGAACGGCCCGACCATGCGTCGCCGGGCGAACGGCAGCACGCGCCGCACCGCGAGGCCGTGCCCGAGGTCCGCAGGCCGGGCGTCGATGATCAGTTCGGGCATCGTCGTGCTCCGTCGGGCAACGAACGGCCGATCGTCGCGCAGACGCGGCCGCGCTTCAGGTGACGAGCTGCGCCAATTCGCCCTTGCGGTAGCGATCGATCATCACCGACAGTGCGGCCGGCTGGATGCGGCTGCCCTGCCCCTCGCAGCCGAACTGGCGATAGCGCGCCACGCAGATCGCCTTCGCCGCCGCGGTGGCCGGCTTCAGGTACTCGCGCGGATCGAACTTCGACGGGTTCTCGGCCAGGAACTTGCGGATCGCCGCCGTCATCGCGAGCCGGATGTCGGTGTCGATGTTGATCTTGCGCACGCCGTACTTGATCGCTTCCTGGATCTCCTCGACCGGCACGCCGTAGGTTTCCTTCATGTCGCCGCCGTACCTGCGGATCTCGGCCAGCAGCTCCTGCGGCACCGACGACGAGCCGTGCATCACCAGGTGGGTATTCGGGATGCGGGCGTTGATCTCCTTGATGCGCGAGATCGCGAGGATGTCTCCGGTCGGCTTGCGCGAGAACTTGTAGGCGCCGTGGCTCGTGCCGATGGCGATGGCCAGCGCGTCGACCTGGGTCTTGCGAACGAAGTCGGCGGCCTGCTCGGGGTCGGTGAGCAGCTGCTCGCGGGTCATCGTGCCCTCGGCGCCGTGGCCGTCCTCCTTGTCGCCCTTCATCGTCTCGAGCGAGCCGAGGCAGCCGAGCTCGCCCTCGACCGTGACGCCGACCGCGTGGGCCATGTCGACGACCTTGCGCGTCACGTCGACGTTGTACTCGTAGGTCGCGATCGACTTGCCGTCTTCCTGCAGCGAGCCGTCCATCATCACCGACGAGAAGCCGAGGTCGATCGCGCCGCGGCAGACCTGGGGCGACTGGCCGTGGTCCTGGTGCATGACGATCGGGACCTTCGGGTAAGCCTCGACCGCGGCCTGGATCAGGTGCTTCAGGAAGGCCTCGCCGGCGTACTTCCGCGCCCCGGCCGAGGCCTGCATGATCACGGGCGCGTCGAGCTCGGCGGCCGCGGACATGATCGCCTGCACCTGCTCGAGGTTGTTGACGTTGAACGCCGGAATCCCGTAGCCGTTCTCGGCGGCGTGGTCCAGCAGTTGGCGCATCGAAACGAGGGGCATGACGACCTCCGTATGTGAAACCTGGGCCGGCCCCGCGCAGGCGTCGGACGCCCCTGCTTCCCGCGAAGCCCGGCGAACTTCCCGTAGCCTCGCATTATCGCCCACCGGGGCGGCCCGACGAGGAAATACGCCCTGCCCCAATCAGCGAAGAATCAGTCCAGCTGGATGTTCAGTGTGCGGATCACCTTCCCGTAGCGCTCGTAGTCTCGCGCGATGGCGGCGGCAAGTTCCTGCGGCGTCCCGCCCAGCCCGACCGTACCCTGCGCCCTCAGCCTCTCCTGAACTTCGGGCGAACGCATCGCCGCCGTCACTTTCTTGGCGATCGCCTCGCGAAGCGCGAGCGGGGTGCCGGCGGGCGCCATCAGCCCGGACCAGGAAACTGCGTCGCCGAACGACAGGCCGGTCTCCTCGGCCAGGGTCGGCATCTCGGGCATCAGCTCCGATCGCCTCTCCGAGGCAATGCCCAAGGCACGCACGCGGCCGTCCTTGATGAAGGGCAATGCCGTGGGCAGCTGGGCGAACATGAGGTCGACCTGGCCCGCGGCGACGTCCGCCAGCGCGGCGGAGACGCCGTTGTACGGCACATGCAGCAGCTTCGCCCCGATCCGTTCGGCAAACATCTCGGCCGCAAGATGGGCCTGACTGCCGACTCCCGGCGACGAGTAGCTCAGCCCCCCCGGCCTCGTCCTCGCCAACGCGACCAGATCACGCGCGCTGGACACGCCCAGGCGACTGGAGACGACCAGCACGTTCGGGACCGCGCCGACCTGGCTCACCGGGGCCAGGTCCTTGAGCACGTCGAACGGACGCTTGCGGTACAGGTGCGGATTGACAGCCAAGTCCGAGACCGGCACCGATACCAGCGTGTAGCCGTCGGGGGGAGCGTTCACGACGGCGGAAATGCCGATGACGCCAACTCCACCGGGCTTGTTCTCGACCACCACACCCTTTGTCCACTCCTGGCCGAGCTTCGCCGCCAGAGTACGTGCCAGGATGTCGGCGGCGCCCCCAGCGCCATACGGCACGACGATCCGGACGGGGCGTTCCGGAAACGCACCAATCGAAGCGTCCGGGGTCTGGGCTGGCGCCGACGAGTGCGCGGCGATGGCCACGACGACGGCGAGCATCCTGTACGAGAGGTTCTTCATCGCTTTCTCCTGTTCAACGGACCTGCATGCGCCAACACAAGTGACATGACCGCTGCTTCGCCGCGTGTCAGTCGCAGTCAGGGCAGAACGAGGGCCTGCAGATCGCACGCGCGGTGCGCTTCAGCGGATCCCAGTCCTGGACTTCGGCCCACACACGCGAGGCGAACGCCTGGGCGTCCGCGCGCAGGCGACCCAGATCGAGCCCTGGGATCTGCCCGTCGCGCATGCGCAAGACACCGCTGGTGACGACCAGGCTGACGTCGTCGCCGACACCGCATTCGACGAGGCTTCGAATCGGGTCCCATATCGGGCCGTAGCGGAGGGTGTCCTTTCTGCCCAGATCGATCGCGATGACGTCGGCGCGCGCGCCGGGTTCGAGTCGGCCAAGGTCGTCTCTTCCCAGCGACCGGGCACCGCCGAGCGTTGCCGCCTCGAAGACCTCTTCGGCGGTCGCGCTCGTCAAGTCATGGCTCATGACCTTGCCGTGATACGAAGCGGTCCGCATGTTCATGACCATGTCGCGCGGATACGTGTCGCTACCGATCGTCAGATTGACGCCGGCTTCGCTGTACTTCTTCCAGGAATCGAGCACCCGCGCCCGACGAACGATGTTGATCGGACAGTGCGAGACGGACACCCGGTTGGAGCCCATCAGCGCGAGATCGCGCCCGCCCGAATAGTTCAACCTGGGATTGTCCGAAATCAGGTTGGCGTGGCCGATGTTCAGGAGCGGGCCGAGCATGCCGACACTGTCGAGGAGTTCGATTGGCGTCTTGCGATGCTCCCTGACCGTCTCGTAGAACTCGATGACGTTGTATCCGGCGTGCGTGGCCATCGGCACGCCGAGTTCCCTCGCGGCGGCGACTGTCCGCCGCAGGATGTCGGGACTGCAGTTCTCGACTTCGCGCGGCACCAGGATGCCGTGCACCAGGTCGTTGCCTGCCGCTTCGACCCGCTCTATGAATGCGACGGCTTCCTCGAAAAGATGCTGCCCACCGTCCGGGTAGCGCGAGCGCGTGAGATTGCCTTCTTCGTCCGACACCCAGCGCCCGCTATCGTACCCGGGCCCCAGGTAACCCCGGACGCCCAGTGATTCGCACTGTAGCCGCAGCGCTTCCTGGACGATCACGTGCCCGCCCAGTTCGACGAAGGTCGTGACGCCGTTGCGAAGCAGCTCGGCCACCGTGAACGCCGCGTGAAGCGCGACCCCCGGATCGGTCGCAGCCTCGTCGCGCGTCAGGTAGTTCGGATACCCGCGGATCCTCGTCCCTGCTCGGGCGATGGTCACCTCCATGTAGGGCTGCCCGAAGAGGTCCGGCCGTCCGGAGTCGGCCAGCAGCTTGTGGAGGGCTCGATGCCCGGAGTGGACGTGGGTATCGATGAAGCCGGGGCAGACCAATGATCCAGGCAGATCGATGACCTCGTCGACGACGCCTGCGTAGTGCTCACCTGCGAACTCGATGCGCTCGCCTTCGATCACCACGCAGCCGCCGCGCAGCAGTCGATGTCGCCCGTCACGGAAACCGACGATCCATTCGCCATTGATGCGGGTCTTCATCTCCCCCCTCGATCCGCTTCGGCATTGCGCCGCTCGGTTCCGCCACAGTATGGGGGCACGGGTCCGTCGGATCGATTCCAGACTGGAATAATTGCCGATCGGGGGCGAGAATCGTCGCGGACTTGCTTTGGGCGCGCGAGCCGTCCCGGAGAAGTGCGCGATCCGATCGCGATGTCGGTGCTTTTCGGGGAGAGTGAGGAGATGGACGGCAGACATCTGGACCTGCAGTTGCTGGCGATCTTCGACGCGGTGCTACTCGAAGGAAATGTCACGCGCGCGGCCGCCCGCATCGGGATCAGCCAGTCGTCGGCCAGCAAGGGCCTGTCGCAACTGAGGCAGATCGTCGGCGATCCGCTGTTTCTCCGCAGCGGGCGCGGCGTGACCCCTACACACAAGGCCATCGAGATCGCGGACAAGGTGCGGCTGGTGCTCGGCTCCCTCGGTTCGCTCACGTCGCCGGGGAACTCCTTCGATCCGGCCACTTCCCGGATCCGCTTCAACATAGGAGCCACGGACTATGTGTCCTTCGTCCTCCTGCCGGTTCTGGCGCGCAGGCTCGCGAAGATCGCACCGTTCGTGTCGCTCGAAGTGCACCCGATCGAGCCGGCCGTCCCGGAAGAGTTGCTGCTTCTCGGCAAGGCGGACATCGTGCTGTCGTCGGTGCGCTCGGTCAGCCACCCGATCTACCGCCAGGAGCTGTTTCGCGACGGCTATGTCTGCCTGTGGCGGCGCGGGCATCCATACGGCACCGGTCCGATTACCGTCGAGCAGTTCGCTTCGGCGCGGCATCTCGCCATGCCGCGCCAGAACGGCGCGCGCGAGCGCGTCCTGCAGGACGTCATGCAGGGGCTCGGGATCGCACGCGACGTCGCCCTGCAGGTGCCCCAGATGCTGGCCATCCCGGCCACCTTGTCGGAAACGGATCTGATCGCGACCGTCGCGCGGCGCACGGCGCTCGCTTTCGCCGACACCTATGCGCTGCAGATCTCCGCGCACCCTCTGCCGCTCGGCCGTTTCTCCGTGTCGCAGCTCTGGCACGCGCGTACTCAGTCGAGCCAATCGCAGCGGTGGCTGCGCGACGTGATCGCCTCGGTGGCGCAGACCCTCTGACTTCGAGCGCTTGTGCAGCGCCGGCGAACCCGCTTCTACTGACCGTGCTCCCCGACCCTCACGATCTTCAACGTGTTCGTGCCGCCCGACTTGCCGATCGGCTCGCCGATCGTCAGCGCGATCAGGTCGCCCTTCTCGACGATGCCGGAGTCGACCAGACGCTGCTCGGCCTCGAGCAGCAGCGCCTCGCGCTCCTGCGCGTGGTAGGTCATCACGATCGGGTGCACCTCGCGGTACAGGCACATCCGGCGCCGGCTCGCCTCCTCGGGCGTGAGCGCGTAGATCGGCACGCCGGAATCGATCCGCGACATCCACAGCGCAGTCGACCCGGATTGCGTCAGCGAGACCACCGCCTTCACCTTCATGTGGTGCGCGACGAACAGCGCGCTCATCGCGATCGTCTGGTCGATGCGCGTGAACGTCCGGCTCAGGAACGCGGCGTCGAGCGGCTTGACCTCGGAGCGATCGGCCTCGACGCAAACGCGTGCCATCGCCTCGATCGTCTCGACCGGGTACTTGCCGGCAGCCGTCTCGGCCGACAGCATCACCGCGTCGGTACCGTCGAGCACGGCATTGGCCACGTCGGACACCTCGGCACGGGTGGGCACCGGCGACTCGATCATCGATTCCATCATCTGCGTGGCGGTGATCGTGACCTTGTTGAGTTCCTTGGCCATGCGGATCATCCGCTTCTGCAGCGCCGGCACCGCCGCGTCGCCGACCTCCACGGCGAGGTCGCCTCGCGCGACCATGATCCCGTCCGACGCCTTGAGGATCTCCTCGAGGTTGCCGATCGCCTCGAAGCGCTCGATCTTCGCGATCATCAGTGCGCGTCCGCCGCTGGCACGCGTCAGCTCGCGCGCCATGTACATGTCGGCGGCGTTCTTGGGGAACGACACCGCGATGAAGTCGGCCTCGAAGCCGATCGCGGTGCGGATGTCCTCCATGTCCTTCGACGTGAGCGCCGGCGCCGACAGCCCCCCGCCTTGCCGGTTGATCCCCTTGCGGTTCGACAGCACGCCGCCCTGCATCACCGTGCACTCGATCGCCTGCGGCGTGGTGCGCTCCACGCGCATCATCATCCGGCCGTCGTCGAGCAGCAGCGTGTCGCCGGGCTTCACGTCGTTGACCAGTTCCGGGTAGTCGAGGCCGACACGCGACTTGTCGCCCGGCGCGCTGTCGACGTCGAAGGTGAAGCGGTCGCCGGCGGCGAGCACGACCTTGCCCTCGGCGAACTTGCCGATGCGGATCTTCGGGCCCTGAAGGTCGGCCAGAACGCCGACGCTTTGCCGGACCCGCTCGGCGATCTCGCGCACGCGGCGCACCGTTTCAGTGTGCTCGGCCGCCGTGCCGTGCGAGAAGTTCACCCTGACGACGTTGACCCCGGCGCGCAGCATCCGCTCGAGCACC
>CALMSQ010000271.1:0-12811 GCA_937872345.1 uncultured Burkholderiales bacterium
CACCTGCTGAAGAACTACGACGACCTGATCAACCTCGGCATCAAGTGCTGGCAGTACCACTTCGAGTTCCTGAACCTCGGGTACGCGGCCTACGTGTTCTTCCTCGACTTCGTGCAGAAGCTGTTCCCGAGCATCCCGACGCAGCGCGTGACGCAGATGATCTCGGGCATCGACGTGGTCATGTACCAGCCCGACGAGGAGCTGAAGAAGCTCGCGCGCCGCGCGATCGAGCTCGGCGTGGACGAGGTCGTCACGTTCAGCCCCGAGTGGACGGTCGTCGAAGCGGCGCTCAGGAAGCTGCCCAAGGGCGTCGAGTGGCTGACCTCGCTGAACCTGTCGCGCGAGCCGTGGTTCAACATCTCCACCGGCACCGGCTGGTTCCACCACGACCGCTCGTGGAACGACCAGATGAACGTCCCGCTGTCCGGCATCGCCACCTACATCGGCAAGCTCAGGCAGGGTGCCAGCATCGACCGGCCGACCGAGAAGGTGCGCGCCGAGCGTGACCGCATCACCGCCGAGTACCGCGACCTGATCGAGAAGGAGGAGGACCGCAAGCAGTTCGACGAGCTGCTCGGCTGCGCGAAGACCGTGTTCCCCTACGTCGAGAACCACCTGTTCTACGTCGAGCACTGGTTCCACTCGGTGTTCTGGAACAAGATGCGCGAGGTGGCAGCGATCCTGATGGAACACGGGATCATCGAGGACGTCGAGGACGTCTGGCTGCTGCGCCGCGACGAGATCAAGTCGGCACTGTGGGACATCGTCACCGCCTGGGCCACCGGCGTGACTCCGCGCGGCACGAAGACCTGGCCGAGCGAGATCGCGTGGCGCAAGGGCGTGATGCAGAAGTTCAAGGAGTGGAGCGCGCCGCCGGCCATCGGCACCGCGCCCGAGGTGATCCAGGAACCGTTCACGATCGTGCTCTGGGGCGTGACCAACAAGTCGCTGGCCGACTGGGCGTCGGTGCAGGAGGTCGCCGATCCCGACAGCATCACCGAGCTGAAGGGATTCGCCGGAAGCCCCGGCGTGATCGAGGGCAGGGCCCGCGTGTGCAGGACGGTGAGCGAGGTCGGCCAGTTGCAGGAGGGGGAGATCCTGGTGGCGCCGACGACCTCACCGTCCTGGGCACCGGCCTTCGCCAAGATTGGCGCGTGCATCACCGACGTCGGCGGCGTGATGAGCCACGCGGCGATCGTCTGCCGCGAGTACGGGATGCCGGCGGTGGTCGGGACCGGGCACGCGACGAAGATCATCAAGACCGGCATGCACCTTCGCGTCGACGGCTCGACCGGCGCGATCACGATCGCCCGCTGAGCGGCCGTGATGGGCAGCCTGGCAGAGGCGGTCGGCAGGCCGCCGGTGGACAGCGACGTGGATCGTCCGCCGGTGGTCTGCTGGTTCGAGGAGTGCCTGAAGGAGTCGGTGCCGCTGGTCGGGGGCAAGTGCTCGTCGCTCGGCGAGCTGATCCACGCCGGGGTCAGGGTGCCGCCGGGGTTCGCGCTGACCACCGAAGGCTACCGGCGCTTCATGGCCGAGGCGGGGCTCGACCGCGAGGTCGCCGCGCTGCTCGCGGCGGTCGACCCGGCCGACCTCGACGCGGTCGAGGCGGCGAGCGCGCGGATCCGGGCCGCGATCGAGGCGCAGCCGTTCTCGACCGAGATCGAGGACCTGGTCGCCGAGGCTTACCGCAAGCTCGCGCTGCGTTGCGGTTTGCCGGCAGTGCCTGTCGCGGTGCGATCGAGCGCCACCGCCGAGGACCTGCCCGACGCCAGCTTCGCCGGCCAGCAGGACACGTTCCTGTGGATCCGCGGCATCGACGAGGTGCTGCTGCACGTTCGACGCTGCATCTCGAGCCTGTACACGGGGCGGGCGATCGCGTACCGCGCCAACAAGGGCTTCGCCGGCGGCGACGTGGCCATCAGCGTCGGCGTGCAGAAGATGGCCAACTCGTTCACCGCCGGGGTCATGTTCACGATCCATCCGGCCAACGGCGACCGCTCGGTGATCGTGATCGACTCGAACTTCGGCTTCGGCGAGTCGGTGGTCTCGGGCGAGGTCACGCCCGACCACTTCGTGGTCAACAAGGTCACGCTCGACATCATCGACCGCACCGTGTCGACCAAGGAGCGCTGCTACACGGTCGACCCGAAGACGCAGACCTCGCGGGCGGTCGAGGTGCCGTTCGAGCGCCAGCGCGTGCAGTCGCTGATCGACGACGAGATCACCGAGCTCGCCTGGATGGGCAAGCAGATCGAGAAGCACTACGGCCGCCCGATGGACATCGAGTGGGCGGTCGACAAGGACCTGCCGTCGGGCGGGAACATCTTCATCCTGCAGGCACGCCCCGAGACGGTGTGGAGCGCGCGCAGCCAGCAGGCGGTGGCCGGATCGGCCGGTTCGGCGATGGACTACATCCTGTCGAGCCTGCTGCAAGGCAAGAAAGTCAATTGACCAGTCGTTCGAACAACGGAGCAGACATGAACGCAAGGACGGAAGTGGGACTGATCGACGACCTGCGCAGCTACATCGCGGCGCTCGAGGCCAACGGCCAGTTGCATCGGGTGAAGACCGAGGTCGACTGGAAGTACGAGCTGTGCCACATCTCGAAGGTGAACGAGGAGCAGAAGGGTCCGGCGCTGCTCTACGAGAACGTCAAGGGGAACTCGATCCCGGTGTTCACCAGCGCGTTCACCACGCCGCAGCGCATCGCGATCGCGCTCGAGCAGGATCCGTCGCTGACGATGTGCCAGCTCTCGCGCAAGTGGATGGAACTCACCACCAAGCAGATGGTCAAGCCGACCTTCGTCGACAACCCGCCGGTGATGGAGAACGTCATCGAGGGCGACGCGGTCGACCTGGAGAAGTTCCCGGTGCCGTGGTTCTACCCGGACGACGGCGGGCGGTTCTTCGTGACGGCCGGCTACCTGGTCACGCAGGACCCGGACACCGGCTGGACCAACCTCGGCACCTACCGCTCGCAGGTGCTGGGCAAGAACATCCTGGGCTCGCAGATCATCAAGGGCAAGCATGGCGACATGCACATGAAGAAGTACCAGGAGCGCGGCGAACTGATGCCGGCGGCGGCGGTCGTCGGCTGCGATCCGGTGCTGTTCCTCGCGGGCTCGACGCTGGTGAGCTCGCAGACCGACGAATACGACGTGGCCGGCGCCTTGCGCGGCCGGCCGGTGCCGGTGTTCAAGTCGGAGCTGACCGGGCTCACGCTGCCGGCCAACGCCGAGATCATCGCCGAGGGCTGGATCGACCCGAACGAGCTGATGGACGAGGGGCCCTTCGGCGAGTACACGGGCTACTACTCGGGCAACAAGGGCAAGGACTACCCGAAGCCGGTGCTGCGCGTGAAGCGCATCCTCCACCGCAACAAGCCGGTGTTCTGGTCGACCACGGTCGGCAAGCCGATCAACGACATCCACATGATCCAGTCGCTGAACCGCACCGGCGCGCTGTGGTACGACCTCGAGACGATGAAGGTGCCCGGAATCCAGAGCGTGTACCTGCCCGCTGCGGCAACCGGCCGGTTCTGGGCCGTGGTATCGGTCAAGCAGATGTACCCGGGGCACTCGAACCACGTCGGCAACGCGGTGATCGCGAGCACGACCGGCCACTACGGCGTGAAGGGCGTCATCGTCGTCGACCACGACATCGAGGCCGACGACATGGACCGCGTCTGGTGGGCGCTGGCCACCCGCTTCGACCCGAAGCGCTCGGCGCAGATCATCGACCGCGGCCGCTCGACGCCGCTCGACCCGGGGCTGCCGATCGAGGCGCGCGACATCACCAGCCGGATCATCCTCGACGCGTGCACGCCGTACGAATGGAAGAGCAAGCCGCAGGAGATCTTCATGGATCGCGCGATGCTGCAGAAGGTCTCGGACCGCTGGAACGACTACGGCTTCGTCGGCGCGAGCCCGGTCGCCGACATGATCGGGCGGCTGACGCGCCCCGAGGTCAAGAAGAAGTGAAGGGGGAAGGGCGAAGGGAGAAGGGGGGCGCGCGGCGATGAGAAAAGGGATCGTGATTGTCTGCAACCTCGACACGCGGGGGGAGGACATCGTGTTCGTGAAGGACCTGATCGCCGCGCGCGGGCACGAGCCGATCCTGCTCGACTTCAGCATGGAGGAGCCGCCGCCGTTCCCCGGCGACATCCGCACCGAGGACGTGGCGGCGCGCGGCGGGCTGCCGATCGAGGTGGTGCGCGAGAAGTACCGCAGCGACCGCGACACCGCGACCAACAACCAGATCCGCGGCGCGGCGGCGATCGTCGACGACCTGGTCCGCCAGGGAAGGGTGCACGGCATCATCGGTATCGGGGGCGGCACGGCGACGCTGGTGGCCACCTCGATCATGAAGCGGCTGCCGTTCGGCATGCCCAAGCTGATGGCCTCGCCGATGGCCGCGCACCCGGCCTACATCGACCAGTACGTCGGCACGCGCGACATCACGATGCACCACACGGTGCTCGACATCGTCAAGATGAACCCGCTGCTGCGGGCGCAGATCGTCAACGCGGTTGGCGCGATCTGCGGGATGGTCGAGATGACGCAGGGCACCAACATCCGCTTCGACAAGCCCTGCGTGGCCGTCTCGTCGTTCGGATTCGGCGAGATGGCGGTGCAGTCCGCGCTCGGCATGCTCGAGGAAGCCGGGTTCACCCCGATCGTCTGCCACGCGCAGGGCAAGGGCGACCGGGCGATGGAGGAGATGATCCGCGACGGGGCGTTCCACGGCGTGCTCGACATCTGCATCGGCGGCGTGATGGAGCACCTGTTCAAGGGCAATCGCGACCCCGGCCCCGACCGGCTGATGGCGGCGGTCGAGACGGGCATCCCGATGGTGCTCGCGCCCTGCGGCCTGGACATCCTGTCGTACGGCGGCCGCGCCGACATGCTCGAGAAGACGAAGGACAGGCCGCAGTACGTGCAGGACCGGTTGCGCGTGCAGGTGCGCACCACGGCCGACGAGCTGCGCCAGGCGGCCGACGTGATCGCCGAGCGGCTGAATCGCGCCGGCGGCCCGTGGACCTTCCTGGTGCCGAACAAGGGCTGGTCGTCGCTGGACCGCGAAGGGCGGCCGATCTACGACCCGGCGGCCGACGCGGCCTTCGTCGCCCGGCTGAAGGAGCGGCTGGCACACCCGGAGCGGGTGAAGGAGGTGGACCTGCACCTCTACACCCCCGAGTTCTCGCGCGTGGCCGTCGACGAATTCGTCCGTCTGTACGGACTGACGAAGACGCCCGAGCGCGTCGCGGCCGTCCAGGAGTAGCGGCGATGCTGGTGCGAAACTGGATGCATCCGGATCCGATGACGGTCCCCGGCGACATGCTGGTCTCCGAGGCCAAGCGCCTGATCAGCGACAACAACCTGCACGCGCTGCCGGTGGTCGATGGCGGGCGTCTGCGCGGGCTGGTGACGCGTGCCAACCTGCTGCGGATGGGGCAGTTCGTGCTGCGCACGCAGGATCCGGACGAGTTCGCCTTCTTCGTGACGCGGCTGCGGGTCCGCGACGTGATGGTGCGCAATCCGGCCACCGTCGAGGTCGGCGACACGATGGAGCACTGCCTGCGGCGCGGCCAGGAACTCGGCGTCGCGCAGTTCCCGGTGATGGACGGCGAGCGGGTGGCGGGCGTGATCTCGGCCAACGAGATCTTCCAGCTCGCGGCGCACTGCCTCGGCGCCTGGGAGCGGCGCAGCGGCGTGACGCTGGCGCCGACCCGGCTCGGACCGGGCGTGCTGGGGCGCATCTCCGACGTGGCCGAGGCCGCCGGCGCGGTCCTGCAGGGCATCTACCCGATCGGCCCGCACGGGGCGCAAGGCGCGCACGCCGGAGAAGAGTACCCGCACAAGCGCGTCATCGTCCGGTTCCATGCCGACGACGTGGCGCAGGTCATCGGCGCGCTGGAGGCGGCCGGCTTTCCGGTCATCGAGTCGGTCGACGCCCGTCGGCACGCGCAGCCCGCGTGAACCCTGAACAGGAAACCCCACCCATGAGCCTGCCATTGGTCGTGGCCATCACCGGCGCCACCGGCGTCGTCTATGGCGTCGAGATGCTTCGTGTCCTGAAGGACCTGGGACAGGAGACACACCTGATTCTCAGCGAGGCCGCCGGAATGAACCTGGCGATCGAAACCGAGTATTCGCTGGACGACGTCCGGTCGCTCGCCGACGTCGTCTATCCGAACAAGGACGTCGGCGCCGCGGTGGCGAGCGGGTCGTTCCGCACGCGGGGGATGATCGTCGCACCGTGCACCGTGAAGACGCTGTCGGCGATCGCGAATTCGTTCACCTACAACCTGGTCGTGCGCGCGGCCGACGTGACGCTGAAGGAGCGCAGGCCGCTGGTGCTGATGGTGCGCGAGACGCCGCTGCACAAGGGCCACCTCGAGTTGATGGCGCGCGCGGCCGACTGCGGCGCGACGATCCTGCCGCCGATGCCGGCCTTCTATCACAAGCCCGAATCGATCATGGACATCGTCCACCAGAGTATCGGCAAGGCGCTCGACCAGGTGGGCATCGAGCACCAGCTGTTCCGGCGCTGGAGCGGGCATGGCCGGGGCGCGGCGGGCCGGCCCGACGGCGAAGCCGCGACGAGCGAGCCGCCGGTCGCAGAGCGGGTCGCGAGCGAGCGGGCCGGAGGCGAACGCGTCGTGCCACGCGAGGCGCTTCGCGTCGCGGCGCGCTGACGCCCTCAGGCGCCCCTCAGGCGCCGCTCGGATACCCTTCAGGCGCCCCCGCCCCGCGCGGGGGCGATTGGCGCGCGAACAGGCGTCTAGAATGGCCGCCAGAGCACACTCTGGAGGCCCGCCATGTCGGATCGGCACTTCGCGCACTGGCCACGAGGCCTGCCGAAGCACCTGACGATCCCGGCGACTTCGCTGTCCTTCAACGTCGAGGTGTCGGCGGAGCGTTTTCCGGACAAGCCGTTCCTCGTCTTCTACGACTCGCAGATCGACTTCCGCCGCTTCCGCGACGAGACGCGGCGCCTGGCCGGCTGGCTCGAGCACGAGGCCGGCGTGCGCCGCGGCGACCGGGTGCTGCTGTACCTGCAGAACAGCCCGCAGTTCGTGATCGGCTACTACGCCATCCTGCGCGCGAACGCGGTGGTGGTGCCCGTCAACCCGATGAACCTGACCGCCGAATTGCGCCACTACGTCGCCGACTGCGGCGCGAAGGTCGCGATCGCGGCGCAGGAGCTCTATCCGCAGGTGCGGCCGCTGCTCGGCGACGGCCTCGATCGGGTGCTGGTGGCGACCTATTCCGACTACCTCGCCGCGGCGACCGACCTGAAGGTGCCCGATTTTGTGGCGGCGCCGCGGATGGCGCTGGCCGATGCGGGCGCGACCGCGTGGGTGGCGGCGCTCGAGGCGAACCTGCACCCCGGTCCGTCGATGACCGGTCCGGGCGATCTGTGCGTGATGCCGTACACCTCGGGCACCACCGGCCGCCCGAAGGGCTGCGTGCACACGCATCGCAGCGTGATGTACAACGTGGTGGCCGGCCAGCAGTGGTTCGGCATCACGCAGGACGCGACCACGCTGGCGGTGCTGCCGTTCTTCCACGTCACCGGCATGCAGGGCAGCATGAACGGGCCGCTGTACACCGGCGGCACGGTGGTGCTGCTGCCGCGCTGGGACCGGGTCGTGGCCGCGCAGCTGATCGAACGCTACCGCGTCACCAGCTGGACGGCGATTCCGACGATGGTCATCGACCTGCTCGCGAACCCGTCGCTCGATCCGCGCGCGCTGGCCAGCATCCAGCGGATGAGCGGCGGCGGCGCGGCGATGCCCGAGGCAGTCGCGCAGCGGCTGCGCGACCTCTGCGGGATCGAGTACGTCGAGGGGTATGGGCTATCGGAGACGATCGCCCCGACGCACATCAATCCGCCGCAGCGGCCGAAGAAGCAGTGCCTGGGCATCCCGATCTTCGATACCGAGGCGAGGGTGGTCGACCTGGAGACGCTGCGCGAGCAGCCCGCGGGCGAGGTCGGCGAGATCGTGGTGCGCGGACCGCAGGTCTTCGAGGGCTACTGGAACGACGAGGCGGGCACCCGTGCGGCGTTCGTCGAGATCGACGGCCAGCGCTTCTTCCGGACCGGCGACCTCGGCACGGTCGACGAGGACGGCTACTTCTTCATCGTCGATCGCCTGAAGCGGATGATCAACGCGTCGGGGTACAAGGTGTGGCCGGCCGAGGTCGAGGCGATGCTCTACGCGCACCCGGCCGTCCAGGAGGCCTGCGTGATCGCTGCTCGCGACGCCCATCGCGGCGAAACGGTGAAGGCAGTGGTCGTCCTGCGCGCCGGGCAGCGCGGCAAGGTCGCGGAGGACGACATCGTCGCGTGGGCGCGCCGGCAGATGGCGGCGTACAAGGTGCCCCGGCAGGTGCAGTTCGTCGACGCGCTGCCGCGCTCGGCCACGGGAAAGGTGCAATGGCGCCAGCTGCAGGACGCGGAACTGGGGCGCCACCGCGGCTGACCGCGATCGGTGTCGCGACCACCCCGAGGCCGCTGCGTGGGACGCCCGCGCCACGCACGCCGACCGTTCGGCGGGGCAACGGGCCGCTTCGTCCGCTTCCGGATCGTCATGCGCACGCGCGCGCGGCGATAGTCATCGCACAAGGAGCACGACGGCGCTGCACGGGGGTGGAGATGAGCGCGCACCATGGCGATACGCTCGCGTTTCGGGACAAGCGGTTCCTGCTGGTCGAGCAGCCGCTGGAGGCCTACTTCGGGCTGATCGGGCAGCGTCCGCGCCTGCACGGCGGCGGTTGCCCGGACGGTCGCGGCTACGCCGCGAGTTGGGAGATCGACGACGGCTGGCTGTACCTGGTCGGGTTGGCCGGCCAGTGGGCCGACCACTCGCCGGTCACGCTGCACAACCTGTTCCCGTTCGCCGGCGAGCGCGTCTTCGCGACCTGGTTCAGCGGCACCGTGCACGGATTTCGCCAGGACGAGGGCGACGAGGGCTGCAACGGCACCGCGCCGCGCCGGTATCCCGACCTCGTGCTCACGATCGTCCAGGGGCGCGTGTCGAGTTCGAGCGTCGTGCACCGTGGCGCGCCCGGCAGCGCCGAGGCTCCTGGCGACGCGGCGTCCGCGTCCGGGCGCGAGGCGCTGGCCAGCGCCGCGGACGGATCGAGCCTCCTGATCTGAGTCCTGGACTCCCGCGGCTTCAGCGGCACCTGGCCAGGACGTCGTCGGGGATCGGCACCGCGTGGATGCGCGCGCGATCGCCGGCGTCGCGCACGCAGAAGGCTCGCGTCTCGCGGCTCTCGCAGATCAGGTCGTCGCCGCGGTAGATCGTGTGCTTCTGGATGAACACCTTCGGCCGCCATTCCTCGACCTCGGTGTGGATCTCCAGCGTCTCGCCGTAGGTGGCGCTGCGGAAGAAGCGGGTGTGGTGCTCCAGCATCGGCGTTCCGATGATGCCGTTGATGCGCTCGAGCTCGTGCCACGGCGGCACGCCGAAGCTCATGAAGAAATGCAGCGAGGCGGCGTCCATCCAGCGGTGGTAGCGCGGAAAAAACACGATCCCGGCGGGGTCGCAGTCGCCGAAGCGGACTTCGACCTTCATCGTCGTGGACTTGCTCATGCGAACGTCCTGATCCGAAGCAAAGCTTCAATGATAGTCGGTTCGCCGGGCCGTCCGGCGGGCCCGGTCAGGACGCCTCGAGCAGCTTCAGGCGCTGGACCTTGCCGGAGGGACCCCGTGGCAGTTCGTCGACGAAGCGGATCTCCTTGGGCGTCTTGTAGCGCCCCAGGTGCGTCGCGCAGAACGCGCGCAGTTCCTCGCGCAGCGATTCCTCGTCGTCCGGGCCGGCGGTCCGCCGGTCTTCCCGGACGATGACGCAGGCGAGGATCTCCTGTCCGTAGTGCCGGTCGGGCACGCCGACAGCCGCGGCGTCGGCGACCGCCGGATGGCGCAGCAGCACCTCGTCGATCTCGCGTGGCGCGATGTTCTCGCCACCCTTGATGATCAGTTCCTTGATCCGTCCGGTGACGTAGAAGAAGCCGTCGGCGTCGCGCCGGCCGAGGTCGCCGGTGCGCAGCCACCCGTCGAGGAACGCCGAGCGCGTGGCCTCCGGATTGCGGTAGTAGCCGCAGGTGACCTGCGGTCCGCGGATCAGGATCTCGCCCGTCTCGCCGTCGGGCAGCGGCTTGCCGTTCTCGTCGACGATGCGCGCCTCGCACCCCGACGGGCGCCCGACCGAACCCACGCGGCGCGCGGCCGCTTCGATCGGGTTGCTGAACGCAGGCGCGACCGTCTCGGTCAGGCCCATCGTCTCGATGATGCCGATGCCGAACTTCGCCTCGAACGCCCGGTGGTGCTCGGGCGGCAGCGCGGCCGAGGCCGAGCGGCAGAAGCGGATGCCGGCAAGCTGCTCGCGGGGCGGCGCCTCGCCTTCGAGCAGGTAGCTGATGATCGTCGGCACGACGTTGATCCAGGTGCAGCGATTCGCTGCGACCATCGGCCAGAAGCGTGCTGCAGAAAAGCGCGGCGCGATCGCGAGGCTGCCGCCGTGCGCGAGCGGCGCGAGCATCGTCACCGCGAACGCATTGATGTGATAGAGCGGCAGCACGGCAGCCACGCGGTCATCGCGGCCCAACCGGTGCTCGCGGCTGATCGCATGGGCATTGGCGGCGAGGTTGGCGTGCGTGAGCATCACGCCCTTCGGCTTGCCGGTGGTGCCCGAGGTGTACATCAGCAGCGCGAGGTCGCCGGGCGAGACCGCGGCCGGCCGAGCCTGGGCGGCGTGCTCGTCGGCGCCGGCCGCCGGCTCTCCGGGCACCGTGTCGGCATCGGCCTCGACCTCGACGATCTCCGGCGCCGTCTCGCTGCCGGCCAGCGTCTCGCGCAGGCGCTGCGCCCATTCGGCCGACGCGAAGATCAGCCGGCAGCCGGCGTGCTCGAGCACGTAGCGCATCTGCTCGGGCTGCGACAGCAGGTTCACCGGAACGACCGCGCGGCCCGAGTACATCGCGCCCAGCAGCAGGCGGACGGTCGCGATGCCGTTGGGCATCACGATCGCGACGTTCTCGCCGTGCGCGATGCCGAGGCGGTCGAGCAGCGACCCGATGCGCCGGCACGAGGCCTGCAGCGCGGCGAAGTCGAGCGCGCGGCCGGTTTCGGTGGCGACCAGGTAGACCGCGTCGCCGCGGTCGGCGGCGCGCGCGTCGACCAGCGCTGTGACGGTGCGCGGGTCGTCGGGGAGGTGGTGTTCGATGCTCATCGTGCCTCGGCGTCAGCGTCCGCGCCTGGCGAAGTAGGTGCCGAGCAGGTCTTCGAGCTGCGGGACGCGCTCGGGAATCGGGCGGGCGATGCGGGTCACGTTCATGTAGTGGCGCACGTTCATGTTGTCGCTGAAGTTGTTGCGCCCCCAGGTGCCGCAGCCCATCGACAGCGAGAAGGGCAGGCCGTTGTCGAAGCTGCCCCCGGTGGCGATGGCGTGCGCCTGGTTGACGATCACGCGCGCCACCGGCAGCCGCAGGCCGAGTTCGAGCGCGCGACCCTCGACCTCGCTGTGCAGGCTCACCGAGTGCCCGGCGCCCATGTAGCCGTAGATGCCCTCGACGATCCGGCGCGCATCGTCGAAATCCTGCGCCACGTACAGCGCCAGCACGGGCGAGAGCTTCTCGCCCGAGAACGGGTGCGACGGGCCGAAGTCCGACTCGGCGACCATCAGCACCCGCAGGTCGGAACGGCGCGCCAGGTCGTCGAAGCCGGCCACCGAAGCGATCTCGCGCGCCGACTTGCCGATCACGTCGCCCGAGAGCTTGCCGCCGGGCCACATCACGTTCTGCAGCGCCGCCTTGCGCGCGTCGTCGAGAAGCACCACGCCCTGCGCGCCGAGCGCCGCGACCAGCCGGTCGCGGGCGGCGCGCACGACCACGACGCTGTTCTCCGACGAGCAGCTGGTGGCGTTGTCGAAGGTCTTCGAGCGTACGATGCGCTCGGCCGCCGCCTCGCAGTCGGCCGTCTCGTCGACGATCGATGCGACGTTGCCGGCGCCCACGCCGAAGGCCGGCGTGCCGCAGGTGTAGGCCGCGCGCACGTTGCTCTGCGAGCCGGTGGCGACGACGAGGTCGGCCTCGCGCATCAGCACCGCCGTCGCTTCCTTGGTGATCGCCCCGGGCAGCATCTGGACCAGGTCGCGCGGCGCGTCGATCCGGTCGAACTGCGCGTGGATGAACTCGAGCAGCTTCGCGCAGGTGCTCCGGCCCTTGGGGCTGGGCGCGACCACGATCGCATTGCGCGCTTTCAGTGCGTTGAGGATCTTGTTGGCCGGCGTCGCGGCGGGGTTGGTCGACGGCGTGATCGCCGCGACCACGCCGACCGGCCGCGCGATCTCGATCACCCCGCGCTCGGGGTACTCGGCGATCACGTCGACGGTCTTCATTCCGTGCAGGTCGCGCAGCAGTCCCAGCGTCTTGCGGTAGTTCTTGCGGACCTTGTCCTCGACGTTGCCCACGCCGGTGTCGGCAACCGCCAGTTCGGCGAGCTCGCGGTTGCGGCCGGGTTCGAGGATTGCCCACGCTGCCGCGTCGACGACTTCGTCGACGCGCGCCTGGGACCACCCGTCGGCGACGGCCTGCGCGAGGCGCGCGCGCCGGACGACCTGTCGAACCGCTTCGGCGGTTGCTTCCATCTCGATGTTGCTCATATCTGAGTCCGCGCAATGCCCGGGGGTGCCTTCGCCGCGCGGATGCGCCGCAGCGCCGCGCGGACGATCGGCCAGAACAGGGCGACGAGCGCCAGGACCATCACCGCGCCGCTGATGGGGCGGCGGAACAGGAT
>CALMSQ010000272.1:0-3633 GCA_937872345.1 uncultured Burkholderiales bacterium
CCACGTAGGCCTTGCGGCTGTCCGGGCTGAACGTCACCGCAGCCGGCTCGCCTCCGACCGGTGCGGCGCCGGTGACCACCGGGGCCGAGGTCCGCACTTCGGTCTCGAACGCGCGAGGAGCCAGCGCCCGGCCGGCGGGGGTGTCGAGCGAAACCGGGCCGGTCGACGTCGCCGGCGGCACCACGGCTACCAGCGTGGTCGAGCCCGAGGCCAGCAGCGCGGCGGCGCCGGCACCGCTGAACGTGACGAGATTGTCCGGGGCGGCGGTCGCGAACGACTCGCCGACGATGGTGACGATGGCGCCCGCGGTGCCGCCAGGCGGATTCAGGAAGGCGATCCGCGGGCCGCCGGGAATCGCGATGCGGGTGCCGCTGAAGGTACCGCCGGCATTGCTTCCGTCCTGCGTCCACGAGCCGGTGGCCGTGCCGTCGGCGACGTTGACGGCGGTGAGCGTCCAGCGATTGAGCTGGCAAGGCGTCCTGTCGTAGGTGCCGGAGACCAGGCCCGAGGCGCCGACTGCCCCGACGACTGCGCCGTCCATGCAGTCGACGTCACCGAGCAGCGTGGCCGTCCCGGCGGCGCCCGAATCGGTGCGGACGATGCTGGCTTCCCAGGTGCCGGTGACCAGGCCGAGCGCCGGGTCCGAGCCTTGCCAGCTGCCGGCCCAGACGCCGGAGAGGTCCGGCACTGCGGGGGCCGTGCTGTCCGAACCTCCGCCGCCGCATCCGGCGAGGGTCGCGATGCCCAGGGCGAGGGCTGCCGCACGCGAGCGCATTGACTTCATGGGTCGATACCGTGGCGATGCACATGCCCCGGATCCGCGCCGGCGTGCTGCGACGCGATGCGGCCGTGCATGCCGCGCGAGTATGCGGCCCGGCGATCCCTTCGCCGCTTGAGCGGCGTCAACCCGCGTGCGTCGCGCTCACCCGAGGCGGGGAGGCGTCGACTCGCGGCGCTCGCCCGAAATGGCGCGGGCCGGCCGGGGCGCACGACCCCGGCCGGCCCGCTGGTGCAGCCCGTCTCAGTTCGGCAGCACGACGGTGTCGATCACGTGGATCACGCCGTTGTCGGCGACGATGTCGGTCGCGGTGACACGCGCGGCGTCGACGGTGACGCCGCCCGCGGTCCCGACGGTCAGCTCGGACCCCTGCAGCGTGCGGACCTTGCCGGGCTTGACGTCGCTGGCCATGACCTTGCCGGGCACGACGTGATAGGTCAGCACCGCGGTGAGCTTCGCCTTGTCGGCCAGCAACGCGTCGAGCTGGTCCTTCGGGATCTTCGCGAACGCCTCGTCGGTCGGCGCGAACACCGTGAACGGGCCCTTGCCCTTCAACGCGTCGACCAGCCCTGCGGCGGTCAGTGCGGCAGCGAGCGTATTGAACTTGCCGGCGCTGACGGCGGTGTCGACGATGTCCTTGGCCTGCGCGGACAGCGCGGCGAGCGAGAGCGCGGTGGCGACGAACAGCTTCTTCATGACTGGACTCCTCTGGGTTGACGATGGCTCGAAGCGAGCCGGAAAAATGGGGAACATCGAGAGCGCGGAACCGGGGGGGCACCGGGCGCCCGCCCGGTGCCCGAGCACGTCAGAGCGGCGGCAGCATCACCTTGTCGATGACGTGAATCACGCCGTTGCTGGCGACGACGTCGGTCGCGAGCAGCCTGGCCACGCGCGCCCGGCCGTCGGTGATCCCGAGGTCGGCCCCGACGGTGAAGCTGTCGCCCTGGACCGTGGCCACGGCCGCCGGCTTGGGCAGCGCGACGACGTCGGCCGCGCGCACATCGCCGGCCACGACGTGATACTTGAGGATGTCGGGCAACGCCGGATCGGCCAGCAGCTGGTCCCGGGTCACGCCGAGTTCGGTCAGCGCCGCGGCGAACGCGTCGTCGGTAGGCGCGAACACCGTCAGCGGCCCGGCGCCGCCGAGCGTCGCGGCGAGGTTCGCGGTCACGACCGCGTCGACCAGCACCGAGAACGACGGATTCAGCTGCGCCATCTGCACGATGGTGAGCACGCCGGGCGGCACCAGCACCTTGTCGATGACGTGGATCACGCCGTTGCTGGCGGGCAGGTCTGGCGTGGTCACCGCCGCGCTCGTCAGCGCCGCGTCGGTCAGCTTGACGCCCGACGAGGTGTTCAGCGCGAGCTTCGTCGCGGCGCCTTCGAAGCTGTACAGCGTGGGCTGCGTCGCGCCGCCCGCGACCAGGTCGGCGGCGAGCTTCTTCGAGGGCAGTACGTGGTACTGCAGGATCTTCGCCAGCGTCGGGCCGTCCAGCGCCGCGACCATCGCAGCGGCGTCCGGGAAGCCGAGCTTCGCCGCGAGCGACTGGAACGCGGCGTCGGTGGGCGCGAAGACCGTGAGGTCGGCACTGGGGTCGCTCAGCGCGGGCACGAGCCCGGCCTTGTCGGCGGCCGCGACCAGCGCGGTGAAACCTCCCGCGGTCGCCTCCTCGGCGATCGTGCCGGGCGGCGGCGGGTCGTCGCTGCCGCTTCCGCAGGCGGCCAGCACTCCGACGATCGAGAGGGCGGCGAGCCGCCTGAACCACGTGAACATTTCGATTCTCCTTGCTGGTGAGGGTCGGTACGAGGAAGGGTTCGGCTGGCGCAGCCGGCGTTTGTAGACCAATTGGGCGCAGAATGAACTGATGAGTTCACAAGGTCAACTCAAGGGTCTTTAGGAAAACTATCAAGAACAAATAGCAACCAATAAGTCCATCTTTCGCCCCATGGGTCTATAATCCGGACATGGCCCGACCCTCGTTCCGTGAACAGGTCCTGCGCGCACGCGAGGACGCGATCCTCTCGTCGGTGAACCGGCTGCTCGCCGAGAAGGGCTTCGACGCGATGACGGTCGACGAAGTCGCCGCCGACGTCGGCATCGCGAAGGCGAGCCTGTACAAGCACTTCGCTTCGAAGGAGGAGCTCGCCGCCGCCGCGATGGTCCAGGTGCTCGACCGCGCGCTGGCGCTGCTGGCCGAGCTCGAGGCCGATTCGCAGGCTTCGCCGCTCGAGCGACTGCGCGCGGCGACGCGCTGGACGATGCAGGTGCAGCTCGCCGGCGAGATGCCCGCGCTGCCCGCGCAGAACTCGGCGCTGCGCTCGGCACTCAGCGCTCATCGCGTCTACATGGAGCGCCTCGTGGCGCTCAGCGAGACGCTCGGCAGCTGGATCGTCGCCGCGCAGAAGGCGGGGCAACTCGATCCCGGGCTGCCGCCCGAGGTGATCCTCTACACCCTGTTCGCCAGGGCCTGCGACCCGGTCCTCGGCCTGCTGAAGGCCAGCGGCAACCATTCCGACGAGCGGATCGTCGAGATGCTGCTTTCCACCTGCTTCGACGGGCTCTCGGGAAGCCGGGTGCCGGCCCCCGCCAGATCTGCGCGCGGCCGGGCTGCGCCGCGTTGACCTCCGTCAACCCGACGCCGCGCGGATCGAGTATTCGTAGCCGCGATATCGCATCGGGGCCCAGGGGGATCGCAGATGGCGCACAAGCAGGTACTGTTCCGTTCGGCCGCGCGCGAGAAGGTGCTGCGCGGCGCGTCGCAACTCGCCGATGCGGTTCGCGTGACGCTCGGTCCGCGCTCGAAATCGGTGCTCATCGACCGCAAGTGGGGTGAACCGATCGTCTGCAACGACGG
>CALMSQ010000273.1:0-4215 GCA_937872345.1 uncultured Burkholderiales bacterium
GACTGCCGCGGTGGTGGTCGCGGCGCTGGCGACGGCCTCGCTCGCCGTCGACTTCATTCACGTCGATCCGGTCCTGGCCTACACGACGAACACCGTGATGGCGGTGGCCGGCCTCGTGTGCCTCGAGCAGGCCTACCGGAACACGCCACACACCCGGCGCTGGGCGCTGAAGTTCATGGCGATCGCGCTCGCGGCGATGTTCGGATTCGATCTCCTGATGTACAGCGACGCGATGTTGTACGCGCGGATGAACGTCGCCTGGTGGGTCGCGCGAGGCTTCGGCAACGCGCTGGTGGTGCCGCTGATGGCCATCGCCGCCGCCCGCAACCCGCAGTGGAAGCTCGACATCGCCGTGTCGCGCCAGGCGGTGTTCCACTCCGCCGCACTGTTCGTCGCCGGCGCCTACCTGGTGCTGGTGGCCGCGGGCGGCTACTACGTCCGCTACTTCGGCGGCGAATGGGGCGCCGTCGCCCAGGTGGTCGTCGTCTTCGTCGCGCTGCTCGGCCTGGTCGTGGCGCTGGCCTCGGGGGCGATCCGCGCGCGGCTGCGCGTGTTCCTCTCCAAGCACTTCTTCTCGTATCGCTTCGACTACCGTGACGAATGGCTGCGGCTCACGCGCACGCTGACCGAGGCCGACGCTCCCGGCGACGCGCCCGACCTTCCGCATCGCGTGATCCGCGCGCTGGCCCAGCCCGTCGAGAGCCCGGGCGGCGCGATCTGGCTGCGCGAGGGCGCCGCCTTCGCCTGCGCGGCCGCCGCGAGCTATCGCGGCCCGCGTCCGATGGTCGACGCGGGTGAGCCGCTGGTCGCGTTCCTGAGGGAGCGCGGATGGGTGATCGACATCGCCGAGTGGTGGGCGCACCCGGAACGCTACGACGGCCTCGCGCTGCCCGCCGGCCTGCACGCGCAGGACACGGCCTGGCTGATCGTTCCGCTGCTGCTCGGGCACGAACTGCTCGGCTTCGTCGTGCTCGAGCGCCCGCTGGCGCCGCTGCCGCTCGACTGGGAAGTGCGCGACCTGCTGAAGACCGGAGCGCGCCAGGCCGCCAGCTACGTCGGCGTGCAGCGCGCCGTCGAGGAACTGGTGCAGGCGCGACAATTCGAGTCGTTCAACCGCATGTCGGCCTTCGTCGTGCACGACCTGAAGAACCTGGTCGCGCAACTCGGCCTGATGACCCGCAACGCGCAGCGCCACCGCGACAACCCGGAATTCCAGGCCGACATGCTGGCCACGGTGGAAAACGTCATGGAAAGGATGCAGGGCCTTCTGCTGCAATTGCGGGCTGGCGCGCGCCCCGTCGAGCAGCCCGCGCCGGTGCCGGTGGCCGGCGCGCTCGCGGGGGCCGTCTCGGCTCGGCGCGGGCTGCGGCCCGAGCCTGAAGTGGCGGTCGACGCAACAGTCGCGCAGTCGTCGGTCCTCGCGCACCGCGACCGCCTGGAGCGGGTGATCGGCCATCTGATCCAGAATGCCGTCGAGGCGACCGGCCCATCGGGCATGATCCGGGTGCGGGCGCGCCGCGATGGCCCCCAGGCGCTGATCGAGGTCGAGGACAACGGGAAAGGAATGAGCGAGGACTTCATGCGCAGCCAGCTGTTTCGGCCCTTCGTGTCGACGAAGGCGCACGGAATGGGCATCGGCACCTTCGAGAGTCGTGAATACGTGCGCGAGCTGGGCGGGTCGCTCGACGTGCGCAGCCGCGAGGGCGCGGGCACGGTGTTCACGATCCGCCTCCCTCTGATGGACGGCGACCGAGCCCGGGAAACGGGGGCCTGAATGGCTGACGAACGTCCGTTGCTGATGATGGTCGAGGACGACGTCGGCCTGCAGAAGCAGATGCGCTGGTCGTTCGACCGGTTCAACCTGATGTTCGCAGGCGACCGCGAGACCGCGATGGCCACGCTGCGGCGCCACGAGCCGGCGGTGGTCACGCTCGACCTCGGCCTTCCCCCGGATCCGGATGGCACCTCGGAGGGCTTCGCGACGCTGCAGGACATCCTGGCGTTCGCGCCCGCCACGAAAGTCATCGTGCTGACGGGGCAGAACGACCGCGGCAACGCGCTGAAGGCAGTCGCCATGGGCGCCTACGACTTCTTCGCGAAGCCGTTCGAGGCCGACATGCTCAACACGGTCATCGACCGGGCGTTCCGGCTCGCCGACCTCGAGCGCGAGAACCGCGAGTTGCGCACGCGCCAGACCGGCGAGATGCCGCTCGACGGCCTGCTCACGCGCGACCCCGGCATGCTGAAGATCTGTCGGCAGGTCGAGCGGATCGCCCCGACCTCGGCGACGGTGCTGCTGCTCGGCGAGTCGGGCACCGGCAAGGAAGTGCTGGCGCGCGCGCTCCACCAGCTCTCGCCGCGCAGCGAAAAGCGCTTCGTCGCGATCAACTGCGCAGCCATCCCGGAGGCCCTGCTCGAATCGGAGCTGTTCGGCCACGAGAAAGGCGCGTTCACGGGCGCAGTCAAGCAGACCCCGGGCAAGATCGAGGTCGCCGACGGTGGCACGCTGTTCCTCGACGAGATCGGCGACCTGCCGCTGCCGCTGCAGTCGAAGCTGCTGCGCTTCCTGCAGGAGCGCAAGATCGAGCGCATCGGCGGGCGCAGCGAGATCGGCGTCGACGTTCGCGTGGTCTGCGCGACGCACCGCAACCTGCGGGAGCTGATCGCCCAGGGCACCTTCCGCGAAGACCTCTTCTACCGCCTGAGCGAAATCGTCATCACGATCCCGCCGCTACGCGAGCGTGCCGGCGACGCCGCGCTGCTGGCGCACTCGTTCGCGCAGCGCTTCGCCAGGCAGAACGGGCGCGACCGGCTCGTGCTCGGCGAGGACGCGCTCGACGCGATCGCCCGCCACCGCTGGCCGGGCAACGTGCGCGAACTCGAGAACTGCATCAAGCGCGCCGTCATCATGGCCGACGGCGCGGCAATCCGGGCCGAAGACCTGGGGCTCGAGGCCGGCAACGAGCAGCCGATGCTGTTCAACCTGCGCCAGGCGCGCGAGGAAGCCGAGCGCCAGGCGGTGCTCAAGGTCATGGCCTACGTCGACGGCAACGTCGCGCGCGCCGCCGACTTGCTGGGCATCAGCCGGCCCACGCTGTACGACCTGCTGAACCGCTTCGGGCTGCGCTGAACGTCGCCGCGCCACCTCCATGGAGTCGATCCGATGAGAATCACGAAACCGATCGCACGCACCGTTGCCGCGACGCTCGTCGTCGCGGCCTTCGGCGCGTGCTCGGGCACCGAGAAGCCCGAGGCGCTGCTCGCCAGGGCCCAGGCGTCGATCGCGGCCTCCGACACCAAGGCCGCCGAGATCCACCTGAAGAACCTGCTGCAGCAGGACGAGAAGAACGCCGAGGCGCGGTACCTCCTGGCCGGGCTCCACCTGGCGGCCAACGACCCGCGCTCGGCCGAGAAGGAGTTTCGCCGCGCGCGCGACCTCGGCTTCGACCGCGACAAGGTGATGCCGCCGCTGCTCGAATCGATGTACCGGATGGGCCAGTACAAGGAAGTGGTGGCCGAGGCGAAGGGCATCTCGCTCGGCGACGCGGCCGCGCAGGCCCAGGCACTCACGACGATGGGTCGCGCGCAGGTTCGCCTGGCGCAGACCGCCGACGCGGGCAAGACCTTCGCGGCCGCGCTCGCCGCGAAGGCCGACTATGTGCCCGCGCAGGTCGGGGTGGCGAGCATCAAGGCCCTGACCGATCGGCCCGGTGCTCGTGCGGCGGTCGACGCTGTCCTGCAGCGCAATCCCCAGTCGGTCGACGCGTTGCTGCTCAAGGGCGACCTCGAGGCGGCCGACCGCAAGCCCGAGGCGGCGCGCGCGCTCTACGAGAAGGTCGCCGACCTGTCCCCGTACGACCTCGAAACCCGCGCCAAGATCGTGGCGCTCGCGCTCGAGCTGAACGACCTCCCGCTGGCGCACAAGCGGCTCGACGAACTGCGCAAGCTGGCGCCGTCGGCGCCGGGCACGCACTACCTGCGCGCCACGGTCGCCGCCCGCGAGAACAAGCTCGAGCCGGCGCGCGAAGCGGTCCAGGAGGCGTTGCGCCTGGCGCCCGACTACCTGCCGGCGATCAGCCTGGCCGCCGGCCTGAACCTGTCGCTGAACGCGCTCGAGCAGGCCGAGCGCTATTCGCGGACGATGGTCGAGCGCGCGCCGAACAATCCGATCGGCTATCGCCTGCTCGGCGCCACCTACCTGCGGATGAACGCGCC
>CALMSQ010000274.1:0-12687 GCA_937872345.1 uncultured Burkholderiales bacterium
CCGGCCGATGTCGCCACGCGGCCGGTCGGGCCCGGCCTGAACGTGGCCAGGCTGCCCACCGCGGGCCTGAAGAACGGACAGACGATCGAGCTTACCTGGCGCTCGCGGGAATCGGGTCGCTGGCTCGGCGCAGACCATCGCCTTGCGGTGGCACCGCCTGGACCGCGCGGCGGTCCCTGAGCGCACCGACGAGCAGGAACGCCGCGGGTACGAGCAGAAGCCCGTAGGTGAGCCAGTGCCCGTAGACGCCCTCCGGCCCGTAGGGCTCGGTCGCGATGTGCCACCAGGCGTTGTCCAGGCCCGGCAGCACGCCGGCTTCGCTGAACTCGTGGAACGCGTAGATCGCGAGTTGCACCGAGAACAGCACCATGAACACGGCGGTGACCTGGAAGAAGCGTGACAGGTTCACTCGACGGCCGTAGCGGGTCCACGCCAGCGCCATCAGCCCGGCGCAGGCGACGCCCAGCGCGCCGCCGACGAACATGTCGCCGCTGCCGCTCTGCGACGCCAGCGACGCGAGCATCGTCGCCGTCTCGACGCCTTCGCGGCCGACCATCAGCAGCGCGAACAGGAACACCGCGGCGCCCGCGCCGAAGCCGGCCTTGCCGGACAACGAATCGAGCCGCTTGCCGATCTCGCCCTTCATCTGCTTGCCGTGGCGCAGCATGTGCACGGTGCAGCCGAGCACGAGGACCATCGCAGCCGCCGCGAGCCAGCCCTCGGTGGCCGGCGTCAGCGACCCGATGCGCGCCAGCAGCACGCCCAGCGCGGCACTCATGAGCACCGCGACCGCCACGCCGCCGCGCAGCGGCGCGAGCAGCGCGGCGCGACCGGTCTGGCGCAGGTAGGTGGCGCTGATCGCCGCGATGAGGAAGGCCTCGAGGCCTTCGCGGAAGGTGATCATCAGGGTCGCGTACATGGTGGCTCGGTGTTCGGAGTGACGACGGGCGGCCTCGGACGGCGGATTCGCCGGGGTCGGGCTTTCCGCGGCAGTATAAACGCAAATTGTTCGCGTTTGCAATACCTTCCACGCTCGTGCCCCCGCCCGGTGCTAAGCTGCCCTCGCATGCGAATCCGATCGATCGCGGCTGCCGGCCTCCTCGGCGTCGTCGCCGCCTGCGGCGAACACGCGCCGCCGCGGCTGCAGGGCTACGCCGAGGGCGAGTTCGTGCTGGTCGCGGCGCCGTCGGCCGGCAAGCTGCTGTCGTTGCGGGTCGAGCGCGGCCAGCAGGTGCGCGCCGGCCAGGCGCTGTTCACGCTCGAGCGGATCATCGAGCAGGGCGCTGCGGCCGAGGCGCAGGCGCGGGTGCAGGGCGCCGAGTCGCGGCTGGCCAACCTGGTCGCTGCGCGCCGCGCGCCCGAGGTCGACGCGCTGCGCCAGCAGGTGGCCGCCGCGCAGGCCGCGCTGGCGTTGTCGGAGGCGACGCTTGGCCAGCAGCAGCGCCTGTTCGCCGACGGTTTCGTCTCGGTCGCCCGCCGCGACGAGGCGCAGGCCGCCCGCGACCGCGACGCCGCGCAGCTCGCGGCCGCCCAGGCCCAGCTGCGCAATGCGACGCAAAGCGTCGGCCGCACCCAGGAAATCGAGGCGGCGCGTGCCGAGCTCGACGCGGCCCGCGCCGCCGAGGCGCAGGCGCGGAACCGCTACGACGACAAGTCGCTCGCAGCGCCCGCCGACAGCCTGGTCGCCGACACCTACTTCAGGGTTGGCGAGTGGGTGCCCGCCGGGGCACCGGTGGTGAGCCTGCTCCCGCCGCAGAACATCAAGCTGCGCTTCTTCGTCGCCGAGCCGCAGTTCGGGCGCCTGCACGTCGGCGACCCGGTCAGCGCGACCTGCGACGGCTGCGGCGCGCCGATCGCCGCGCGCGTGAGCTTCGTGTCGCCGAAGGCCGAGTACACGCCGCCGGTGATCTACAGCCGGGAGTCGCGTGCGAAGCTCGTGTTCCTGGTCGAGGCCAGGCCGGCGGCCGCCGACGCGACGCGACTGCACCCGGGCCAGCCGGTCGAGATCGCGCTCGGCGCGCCATGAGCGACGGACTGGTCATCGACGTCGCCGGCCTGAACAAGCATTTCGGCGACCGCCACGTCGTACGCGACCTCACGCTGCAGGTCCGGCACGGAGAGATCTTCGGCTTCCTGGGTCCCAACGGCAGCGGCAAGACGACCTCGATCCGCATGCTGTGCGGCCTGCTCAGGCCCGACAGTGGCCACGGCAGCTGCCTCGGGCACGACGTGATCCGCGAGACCGCGGCGATCAAGCGCGAAGTCGGCTACATGACGCAGCGCTTCTCGCTGTGGGAAGACCTGACGATCGCCGAGAACCTCGATTTCGTCGCGCGCATGTACGGGCTCGCGCAGCGGCGCGCGACCGTGTCGGCGGCGCTCGACGCACTCGGGCTCGCGGGCCGGCGAAGCCAGCTCGCGGGGACGCTGTCTGGCGGCTGGAAGCAGCGGCTCGCGTTGGCGGCCTGCCTGATCCATCGCCCGAAGCTGCTGCTGCTCGACGAGCCGACCGCCGGGGTCGACCCGAAGGCGCGGCGCGACTTCTGGGACGAGATTCACCGGCTGGCCGCCGAGGGCATCACGGTGCTGGTGTCGACCCACTACATGGACGAGGCCGAGCGCTGCCACCGGCTGGCCTACATCGCCGAGGGCCGCCTGCTGGCGAGCGGCAGTGCCGGCGAGGTCGTCGCCGGCCAGCGGCTCTCGGCCTGGTCGGTCAGCGGGGCGGATCCGGCGACGGTGTCGCGGGTGCTTGCGCAACTGCCCGGCGTCGCGCGGATCACGCCGTTCGGCAACACGCTGCACGTGACCGGGCACGATGCCCCGCTGCTGGCGAGCAGCATGAACGCGTGGGCCGCCGAGAGCGGCGCGCGCGTCGAGCCGATCGCGCCGAGCCTCGAGGACGCGTTCATCGACCTGATGGACCGCGCGAACGGCGAGCGCGGGTGACGCCGATGTCGTTCTCGCCCGGCCGCTGGATCGGCATCATGATCAAGGAGTTCATCCAGCTGCAGCGCGACCGGCTCACCTTTGGAATGATCATCGGCATTCCGGTGCTGCAACTGCTGCTGTTCGGGTTCGCGATCAACTCCGACCCCCGCCAGCTGCCGACCGCAGTGCTGTCGATGGACAACAGCCCGTATTCGCGCAGCATCGTCGCCGCGCTGCAGAACAGCGGCTACTTCGCGCTGACCGAGAACGCCCGCACGACGCGCGACGTCGAGGAGCTGCTCGCGCACGGGCGGGTGCAGTTCGCGGTGACGATCCCCGAAGACTTCTCGCGGCGCCTGGTGCGCAACGAGCAGCCGGTGCTGCTGGTCGAGGCCGACGCCACCGACCCGGCGTCGACCAGCAACGCCCTCGCGACGCTGGGCACGTTGGTCGACGCGGTGGTGGCGCGCGACGCCGCGGGCGTGCTGCAGCCGCGGCCGCCGCCGGCGCAGCGTGTGGAGGTGCGCGTGCACCGGCGCTACAACCCCGAGGGCGTCACCCAGTACAACATCGTGCCGGGGCTGATCGGCGTGATCCTCACGATGACGATGGTGCTGATGACCGGCCTCGCGCTCACGCGCGAGCGCGAGCGCGGCACCTACGAGAACCTGCTCGCGACGCCCGCGCTGCCGATCGAGGTGATGACCGGCAAGATCGTCCCGTACATCCTGATCGGGCTCGTGCAGGTCACGCTGGTGCTCGCCGCGGCCCGCTACGTGTTCGACGTGCCGTTCCAGGGGAGCCTGCTGCTGCTGTACCTGGTCGTGCTGCTGTTCATCGCCGCCAACCTCGCGCTCGGGATCACCTTCTCGTCGCTGGCGCGCAACCAGCTTCAGTCGATGCAGATGACCTTCTTCTTCTTCCTGCCGTCGATCCTGCTGTCCGGGTTCATGTTCCCGTTCCGCGGCATGCCCGAGTGGGCGCAGTGGATCGGCAACCTGCTGCCGCTCACGCACTTCCTGGTGCTGGTGCGCGGCATCCTGCTCAAGGGGATCGGCATCGGCGAGCTGTGGCCGGCCGTCTGGCCGATCGTCGCGTTCATGGTCGTGGTGACCGGCATCGGGCTGGCGTTCTACCGGCGCACGCTCGACTGAATCCGGAGCACGTCTTTCAGACGTTGAACCTGAAGTGCATCACGTCGCCGTCCTTCACGACGTAGTCCTTGCCTTCGAGCCGCATCTTGCCCTTCTCCTTCGCGCCGGCCTCGCCGCCGAGCGCGACGAAGTCCTCGTAGGCGATCGTCTCGGCGCGGATGAAGCCGCGCTCGAAGTCGGTGTGGATCACGCCGGCGGCCTGCGGCGCGGTCGCGCCCACCGGCACGGTCCACGCGCGCACCTCCTTCTCGCCGGCGGTGAAGTAGGTCTGCAGGCCGAGCAGCGAGAACGCCGCGCGGATCACGCGGTTCAGCCCCGGCTCGTCCATCCCCATGTCGGCGAGGAACACCGCCTTGTCCTCGTCGGGCAGGTCGGCGATCTCGGCCTCGATCGCCGCGCACACCGGCACCACGATCGAGCCCTCGGCCTCGGCGTGTTGGCGCACCGCGTCGAGGTGCGGGTTGCCCTCGAAGCCGTCCTCGCGCACGTTGGCCACGTACATCGTCGGCTTGGCGGTGATCAGGCACAGCGGCTTGAGCACCGCCTTCTCCTCGTCGTACAGGTCGAGCGAGCGCACCGGCTTCGCCTGGTTGAGCACCGTCATGCACTTCTCGAGCACCGCGACCAGGCGCTGCGCCTCCTTGTCGCCGCCCGCGCGCGCGACCTTGCCGTAGCGTACGAGCGCCTTCTCGACGGTGGCCATGTCGGCCAGCGCGAGCTCGGTGTCGATCACCTCGATGTCCGACAGCGGGTCGATTCTCCCGCTCACGTGCACGACGTTCTCGTCCTCGAAGCAGCGCACGACGTGCACGATCGCGTCGGTCTCGCGGATGTTGGCGAGGAACTGGTTGCCCAGCCCCTCGCCCTTCGAGGCGCCCGCCACCAGCCCGGCGATGTCGACGAACTCGACCGTGGCGGGCAGCACGCGCTGCGGCTTGACGATCGCCGCGAGCGCGTCGAGCCGGCGATCGGGCACCTCGACGATGCCCACGTTGGGCTCGATCGTGCAGAACGGGTAGTTCTCGGCCGAGATGCCGGCCTTGGTCAGCGCGTTGAACAGGGTCGACTTGCCGACGTTGGGCAGGCCGACGATGCCGCATTTCAGGGACATGCTGGGGGACTCCGGGCGGGCCGCCGCTCGGGCCGCCGGGAAAGGCGGCCGGATGCGGCCAAACCGCCATTGTCGCAGAGCGGCGCCGGGGATCGCCGCCGGCCCGGACGGGCACGCCGGTCCGCCCGGGGCCGCCGGTTTGCGCAAACGGCCCGCAGTGCCTACGCTTGGCGATCATGCCCGCATCGCTGGAAGGAAAGCTGGTCGTCGCGATCTCCTCGCGCGCGGTGTTCGACTTCGAGGAGGAGAACCGCGTCTTCGAGCGCGACGACGACGCGGCGTACATGGCGCTGCAGCGCGAGCGGCTCGACGTCAGCGCGCAGCCCGGCGTCGCCTGGGCGCTGGTGCGCAAGCTGCTGCAGTTCGACCCGCCCGATCGGCCCGAGCGCGAGCGGCGCATCGAAGTGGTGGTCGTCTCGCGCAACGACCCGGTCAGCGGGCTGCGCGTCTTTCGCTCGGCGCAGCAGGCCGGGCTGCGCCTCGAGCGGGGGGTGTTCACCCGCGGGCGCGCGCCGTGGCGCTACCTGGCGCCGCTGAAGGCCAACCTGTTCCTGTCGGCCAATGCCGACGACGTCGGTGCCGCGATCGACGCAGGCATTCCGGCGGCGCGGGTGTTCCCGGAGTCGGTCAAGGCCTCGGAGTCGCATCCGGACGAGATCCGCATCGCTTTCGACGGCGACGCGGTGCTGTTCTCCGACGAATCCGAGAGGGTGTTCCAGACGGGCGGGCTCGACGCGTTCCAGCGCCACGAGGCCGATCGCGCGGCGCTGCCGTTGCCGCCGGGGCCATTCAAGCCGCTGCTCGAGGCGCTTCACCGGCTGCAGCGCGAGGACGCGCGCGCCGGCGGCGAGACGGGCGCGCAGGCGCCGGTGCGGATCCGCACTGCGCTGGTGACCGCGCGCAGCGCGCCGGCGCACGAGCGCGCGATCCGCACGCTGATGCACTGGGGCATCGAGGTCGACGAGGCGATGTTCCTGGGCGGGCTCGCCAAGGGGCCGTTCCTGAACGAGTTCGAGCCCGACTTCTTCTTCGACGACCAGACCGGCCATTGCGAGTCGGCGTCGCGCTACGGGCCGGCCGGGCACGTACCCGCCGGGATCGCCAATGGCCGCTGAGGCGGCGCCAGCGTGAAGCACGCGCCGTTCGTCACCCATCGCGGCATCGTGGCGCCGCTGGACGTCGCCAACGTCGACACCGACGCGATCTTCCCCAAGCAGTACGGCCGCTCGATCGCTGCCAGCGGCTTCGGCCCGATCCTGTTCGACCACTGGCGGTATCTCGATGCGGGCGATCTCGATAGTGATCACTCGCGTCGTCGAGAGAACCCGGACTTCGTCCTGAACCGCGAGCCTTATCGCCGCGCGACCGTGCTGCTGGCGCGCGAGAACTTCGGTTGCGGCTCGAGCCGCGAGCACGCCGTGTGGGCGCTGCGCGACTTCGGCTTCCGGGCGATCGTCGCACCGCGCTTCGCGTCGATCTTCGCGGGCAACGCGCTGGCCAACGGCATGCTGGCGGTGGAACTGCCCGCTGCGCAGGTGGCCGCGCTGTTCGACTGGGTGCGCGCGCAGGCGGTCCCCGAGGTCGAGATCGACCTGCCGCGGCAGCGACTGCGCGCCGCAGGCCTGGACTTCGCGTTCGACATCGACGCGCGAGCGAAGCAGTCGCTGCTCGCAGGCTGGGACGAGATCGAGCGCACGCTCCAGCATCGCGACGCGATCGCCGCGTTCGAGGCGCGGCGGCTCGCCGAACACGCGTGGCTGGGCTGAGCAACTGCATGCCGCGCAGGCAGGCGAAAAACGGTTGCGAGGGCGCAGGCATTCGGGTAGGTGCAAACCCTCTCGCGCGTCAACCACTATGCAGGTTGATCCGTAAAGGCATATAAAGAAGAAAAAAACGACAGGAGGCCACGAGAAGACGGACAGAAGCTGGAAGGCGCCGCACGACAGGCGCGCGTCGCCGACAGCAGGAGGTGAGCATGACGATCTTCGCCCGCTACCAGAGCCGCTACGAAGCGGCCCAGGAAGAGGAGATGTCGGTCCGGGAATACCTGGACCTCTGCCGCAGCGACGCGTCGGCGTACGCGAGCGTCGCCGAGCGGATGCTGATGGCGATCGGCGAGCCCGAGCTGGTCGACACGCGGCTCGATCCGCGCCGCTCGCGGATCTTCGCCAACAAGATGCTCAGGGTCTACCCTGCCTTCGCCGACTTCTACGGCATGGAAGAGGTGATCGAGAACATCGTCTCGTACTTCCGTCACGCGGCGCAGGGACTCGAGGAGAAGAAGCAGATCCTCTACCTGCTCGGGCCGGTCGGCGGCGGCAAGAGCTCGCTGGCCGAGAAGCTGAAGTCGCTGATCGAGAAGGTGCCGTTCTACGCGATCAAGGGGTCGCCGGTGCACGAGTCGGCGCTCGGCCTCTTCAGGCCCGACGAGGACGCGGCCATCCTCGAGGAAGACTACGGCATTCCCCGTCGCTACCTGTCGACGATCATGAGCCCGTGGGCGGTCAAGCGGCTGCACGAGTTCGGCGGCGACATCACGAAGTTCCGCGTCGTCAAGCTGCGGCCGTCGGTGCTCTCGCAGCTGGCGGTCTCGAAGACCGAGCCCGGCGACGAGAACAACCAGGACATCTCGTCGCTGGTGGGCAAGGTCGACATCCGCAAGCTCGAGACCTTCTCGCAGAACGACCCCGACTGCTACAGCTATTCGGGCGGCCTGTGCCTGGCCAACCGCGGCGTGCTCGAGTTCGTCGAGATGTTCAAGGCGCCGATCAAGGTGTTGCACCCGCTGCTCACGGCGACCCAGGAGGGCAACTACAAGGGCACCGAGGGGTTCGGCGCCATCCCGTTCGACGGGCTGATCCTCGCGCACTCGAACGAGGCGGAGTGGCTGTCGTTCCGCAACAACCGCAACAACGAGGCGTTCCTCGACCGCATCTACATCGTCAAGGTGCCGTATTCGCTGCGCGTCGGCGACGAAATGCGCATCTACGAGAAGCTGCTCGTCAATTCGTCGCTGTCGCAGGCGCCGTGTGCGCCCGACACGCTGCGGATGATGGCGCAGTTCTCGGTGCTGTCGCGGCTCAAGGAGCCCGAGAACTCGTCGATCTTCTCGAAGATGCGCGTCTACGACGGCGAGAACCTCAAGGACACCGACCCGAAGGCCAAGAGCTACCAGGAGTACCGCGACTACGCCGGCGTCGACGAGGGCATGACGGGGCTGTCGACGCGCTTCGCGTTCAAGATCCTTTCTCGGGTGTTCAACTTCGACCACCGAGAAGTGGCGGCCAACCCGGTGCACCTGATGTACGTGCTCGAGCAGCAGATCGGGCAGGAGCAGTTCCCGCCCGAGGTCGAGGAGAAGTACCTGCGGTTCATCAAGGAGTACCTGTCGCCTCGCTACGCCGAGTTCATCGGCAAGGAGATCCAGACCGCGTACCTCGAGAGCTATTCGGAGTACGGGCAGAACATTTTCGAGCGCTACGTCACCTACGCCGATTTCTGGATCCAGGACCAGGAATTCCGCGACCCGCACACCGGCGAGATCCTCGACCGTCGTGCGCTCAACGACGAGCTCGAGAAGATCGAGAAGCCGGCCGGCATCTCGAACCCGAAGGACTTCCGCAACGAGGTCGTGAACTTCGTTCTGCGCGCGCGCGCGGCGCAGGACGGCAAGAGCCCGTCGTGGACCAGCTACGAAAAGCTTCGCGCGGTGATCGAGAAGAAGATGTTCTCGAACACCGAGGAGCTGCTGCCCGTCATCTCGTTCAACGCCAAGGCGAGCGCGGACGAGCAGAAGAAGCACCAGGACTTCGTGAACCGGATGATCGCCCGGGGTTACACCGAGAAGCAGGTGCGGCTGCTGTGCGAGTGGTACCTGCGGGTGAGGAAGTCGTCGTGAGGCCGTGATGCTGCGCATCGTCGACCGGCGCTTCGACAGCCGAAACCGCAGCTCGGTCAATCGCAGCCGCTTCATCCGCCGCTTCAAGGCGCAGATCCGCAGGGCGGTCGCCGACGCGGTGTCCAGGCGTGGCATCCGCGACCTCGAGAACGGCGAGAAGATCGGCATCTCGGGGCGAGACATCGCCGAGCCGCAGTTCGCGCACGGCCGCGGCGGCGTGCGCGAGTACGTTCATGCGGGCAACGACCGTTTCGCCGCCGGCGACGAGGTCGAGCGCCCCGAGGGCGGCGAGGGTGGCCCGGGCCGCGGCCAGGCGAGCAACGAGGGCGAGGGCCTCGACGAATTCGCGTTCACGCTCACGCGCGAGGAATTCCTCGACATCTTCTTCGACGAGCTGGCGCTGCCCAACCTCGTCAAGCGCCAGCTCGCCCGCATCGAGCAGACGAAGCGGGTGCGAGCCGGTTACACGCAGAGCGGCGTTCCGACCAACATCAGCCTCACGCGGACGATGCGCGGCGCCGCCGGCCGGCGGGTCGCCGCCGGCGGCCCTTACGGGCGCAGGCTGCGCGAACTCGAGCAGGAGCTCGAGCGGCTGCGGCTCGAGCGCCGCGAGGGCGACCCCGAGGTCGAGGCGCTGCGCGAGGAAGTCTCGCGCCTGAAGGCCCGCATCGAGGCGATCCCTTTCATCGACACCTTCGACCTGCGCTACCGGCACCGCGTGCGCGTGCCCGAGCCGACGACGCAGGCGGTGATGTTCTGCATCATGGACGTCTCGGGCTCGATGGACGAGGAGCGCAAGAGCATCGCCAAGCGATTCTTCATGCTGCTGTACCTGTTCCTCGACCGCAACTACGAGCGCATCGACGTCGTGTTCATCCGGCACCACACGGTGGCCAGCGAGGTCGACGAGGCCGAGTTCTTCGGCTCGCGCGAGACCGGCGGGACGGTGGTGTCGAGCGCGCTGGAGCTCGCGCGCGACATCGTCGCAGAGCGCTATTCGTCGAGCCTGTGGAACATCTACGTCGCGCAGGCCTCCGACGGCGACAACTGGAACGACGACTCGCCGCTGTGCCGCACGCTGATCGGGGAGTCGATCCTGCCGTCGTGCCAGTACTTTGCCTACATCGAGATCAGCCAGGGCGAACCGCAGAACCTGTGGCGAGAGTACGAAAAGCTGCAGGCGGCGCATCCCGACAGGTTCGCGATGCAGCGCATCGGCGGGCCGGGCGACATCTACCCGGTGTTCCGCGAGCTGTTCCGCAAGCGCAGCCAGGCGGGCACGGCATGACGGCCCGGCCGACGGTGCGCCTCCCCGACAGCTCCGAATGGAGCTTCGAGGCGATCGAGCGCTACGACGAGGCGATCGGCGAAGTCGCGCGGCGATACGGGCTCGACGTCTATCCGCACCTGGTCGAGATCATCAGCGCCGAGCAGATGATGGACGCCTACGCGTCGAGCGGCATGCCGGTCTACTACCACCACTGGTCGTTCGGCAAGCACTTCCTGGCGACCGAGAGCCGCTACCGGCGCGGCCAGATGGGGCTCGCCTACGAGATCGTCATCAACTCGAACCCGTGCATCGCCTACCTGATGGAGGAGAACACGCTGCCGATGCAGGCGCTGGTGATCGCGCACGCCGCCTACGGGCACAACTCGTTCTTCAAGGGCAACCACCTGTTCCGGCAGTGGACCAGCGCCGACGCGATCATCGATTACCTGGTGTTCGCACGCAACTACATCGCCGAGTGCGAGGAGCACCACGGCGAGGCGGCGGTCGAGCGGCTGATCGACGCCTGCCACGCGCTGGTCAACCTCGGCGTCGACCGCTACCAGCGTGCGCCACGGCTGTCGCTCGAGAAGGAGAAGCTGCGCCAGAAGGAACGCGAGGAGTACCTGCAGGCCCAGGTCAACGACCTGTGGCGCACGCTGCCGCCGGCGCTCGAGAAGGCCGAGGAGCGGCGCGAGAAGCGCTGGCCCGAGGAGCCCGAGGAGAACCTGCTGTACTTCGTCGAGAAGCACGCGCCGCTGCTCGAGCCGTGGCAACGCGAGGTGGTGCGCATCATCCGCAAGATCGGCCAGTACTTCTACCCGCAGCGGCAGACGCAGGTGATGAACGAGGGCTGGGCGACGTTCTGGCACTACACGCTGCTGAACTCGATGTACGACGACGGACTGCTCTCGGACGGGTTCATGCTCGAGTTCCTGCAGTCGCACACCAACGTCGTCTACCAGCCGCCGTACAACAGCCCGCACTACTCCGGGATCAACCCCTATGCGCTGGGCTTCGCGATGTGGCGCGACATCCGGCGCATCTGCGAGGCGCCGACCGACGAGGACCGGGAGTGGTTTCCCGAAATCGCAGGTTCGGACTGGCGAAAGACGTTCGACTTCGCGATGCGCAACTTCAAGGACGAGAGCTTCGTCGCGCAGTACCTGTCGCCGCGCCTGATGCGCGAATTCCGCTTCTTCGCCGTGCTCGACGACGACAGCCGCGAGAAGCTGAGGATCGACGCGATCCACGACGAGCGCGGCTACCGCACGCTTCGCCAGTTGCTCTCCGCGCAATACGACCTGGGCAGCCGCGAGCCCGACATCCAGGTCTGGAACGTGGACCTGCATGGCGACCGGTCGCTCACGCTGCGCCACTTCGTTCGCGACCGCAGGCCGCTCGCCGAGGCCTCCTGCGAGGCCGTGCTCGAGCACCTCGCGTACCTGTGGGGGTTCACGGTGCGGCTCGAGCAGCAGGAAGCCGACGGGATCGTCGAGCTGGTGGCCGAGCGCGGCGCGGCGAGGCGACGCCGCAGCGACGGCTGAGCGCAAGCGGGCCGGCGAGCGGCGAGCGCGCTGCGGGGCGGCGCCCCTCAGCGGCGCCCGCGCCTGGGCTGCAGCATCGTCCCGGTGCACTTCGGCGCGCCGCAGCGGCACGCCCAGATCCGCTTCATGGCGCGCGTGTGGGGAACGCCGAGCACGATCCCGTAGTTGTAGGTGAGCTCCTCGCCCTTGCGGATGTCGCGGATCGACTCGATGAACACGCGATCGCGGCGCCGGTCGCCGCCGGCGTCCTCGTCGACCACCGCCTCGCAGTTGGGCGCGCAACCGTGGTTGATCCACCGCGCGCTGTTGCCCTGCTGGTTGGCGTCGATCACGTAGTCGTCGTTCAGCGAGAACAGGAACGTGTGGCCGGTGTCGGCGCCGTCGCCGTAGAGCTCGTCGCTCTCGGCCTGCGTGAGCAGCTTTCCCTTGTACTGGATCAGCCGGGTGCCGGCCGGGATGTCGGCGGCGGCGAACATGCCGTTGCCGTGGATGGCCGAGCGGCGGGTGACGATTCGGGCGGGCATGGGGCTCCGTTACTTGCGGGTGTGAAGCTTCATCATCGCGGCTTCGAGGTCGCCGGCCAACGCGTCGGCGATGCAGTCGAGCCCGCGCCCGATCGCCTCGTCGATCGCCTGCTGCTGCTCGCGCGTCGGGCGGTTCAGGACGAAGTCGGCCACGTCCTGGTTCAGCTGCAGCGTGCGCGGGTGGCCGATGCCGATGCGAAGGCGCCAGAAGTCGGCGCTGCCGAGCCGGGCCTGGATGTCCTTCAGCCCGTTGTG
>CALMSQ010000275.1:0-15542 GCA_937872345.1 uncultured Burkholderiales bacterium
ATGCCCACCGCCTCCTCGATCAGTTTCACCATCGCCACGTTGCGGCTGACCCCTCCGGTGAACGTCACCTCGGAGTGCACGCCGACGCGGCGCGCCAGCGACACGCAGCGGCTGGTGATCGCCTGGTGCACGCCCATCAGCACGTCCTCGGGGAGGATTCCCTTGGCGAGGTGGCTGATGATCTCCGACTCCGCGAACACCGTGCAGGTGGTGGTGATGCGCACCGGGTTGCGCGACTGCAGCGCCAGCGGGCCGAGCTCGCCCAGCGACATCTCCAGCGCGTACGACGCTGCGCCCAGGAAGCGCCCGGTGCCCGCCGCACACTTGTCGTTCATCGTGAAGTCGGCCACCTGGCCGTCGGGCTTCACCGCGATCGCCTTGGTGTCCTGCCCGCCGATGTCGATCACGGTCCGCGTGCCCGGGAAGAGCGCCACCGCGCCGCGCGCGTGGCAGCTGATCTCGGTCACCTGCTCGTGCCCGAACGACACGTTGTAGCGGCCGTACCCGGTGCTGGCGATCCGCACGACCTGCGCCTCGTCGATCCCGGCGTCGGCCAGCGCCGCGCGGAACGCGTCCTGCGCGATCGTGACCATGCTGGTCTCCATGTCGAGCAGCGCGCGCCCGACGACCTTGCCGGCCTCGTCGAGGATCACCGCCTTGGTCTGCGTCGACCCGACGTCGACTCCGCCGATGTAGTTCATGCCTGGGCCTCCTTCGTGGTGGCGGCGGGCCGTCCCGCCGCGGGGGCGGCGCCGCCGCGCTGCTGCAGCGACTCGAAGAACGCGTCGACCCGGTTCTTGATCTGCGCGTCGGACCAGTAGCGCGGATCGATCAGGTCGGACTCGATGTACAGGCTCGGCACGTTCAGCCGCTTGTTCAGGTAGTTGCGCGTGTCGGCCATGCCCGAGGACACGAAGCGGCAGCTCTTGATCCCGTGGAACACGATGCCGTCGACGTCGTAGTCGCGGATCTGCTGGGCCAGCCGCTCGTGCGCGAAGAACTGGTTCGACAGCCCGCGCTGCGCAGCGAGCGCCGTGATCTCGGCCAGGCTCTCGAGCGGCCGCGACGTGTCGTAGACCATCTCGCCGGCGTCCATGCCGCCGGCGGCGAACGTCAGGTAGTCGGAATAGGCGAAGACGCCGCCCCAGCTCTCGAAGAGCTCGACCAGCCGGCGCATCGACACGTAGCACGGGGTGCCCGAGAACAGCAGGCGGAAGCGCTCGCCGGGTACCCGGCCCTCGCCGCGCGCCACCTTCGCGCGCAGCTGCTCCTCGAGGCGGCGCATGAAGTCGACGCCCTCTTCGGTGCCACGGTACACGTTCATGATGCCGATGTAGGTCAGCCCGTCGAGCATCGCGTTGTACGGCGCGGGGCAGGTGCGGTTCAGCGCCATCACGTTGTTCCAGTGGAACACCATGCGGTTCACGCGATCGAGCACCTCGGCGAGTCGATCGAAGTCGAAGCGCCGGCCGGTGATCTTCTCGCAGCGGGTGATCAGGTGGCGGAACTGCGCCTCGACCCAGTGGGCGTCGGCCATGTGCTGCGCGTCGCCGCGGCGAACCTGCCAGTTCGGCCCGCGCTGGCCCGGCAGGTCGAGCACGAACGTGGGAGTCTTGAGCATGCGCTCCCAGATCTCTCCCCACTTGATGAAGGTGCTGCACATGTTCGACGCGATCGCGATGTCGGCCTTGGGGATCGTGCCGGCCGGGTGCTGCTGCTCGCGCAGGATCAGTCCGACGTCGGCCTTCACGTACGAGCAGACGTCGGGCGAGTAGCCGTAGTCCTCGGACTCGCGCAGGTACTCCTCCGAGACCTTGCGCACGCCGGTCTGCAGCGAGTTGATCTCGGGAAACACCAGCTGGAAGTCGAAGGCGCGCAGGATCTCGACGGCGTTGCCCATCACGAAGACGTTCGCGACGTTCTGGCCGCGTTCGCGCGCCTGCGCCAGGCCCGCGTACCAATCCTTCATCAACTGCTGGCCTGCCTGGTGGGCGTTGAATTCGGCCGGCGCGGCGGCGGCCGGTTTCTCGAGGGTGGCGGTGGTCATGGGGGTCTCCTGTCAGGCGGTGGCGAAGAGCAGCGACTCGGCGAAGGTCTCGAGCTGCATCGCCATCTGCTCGAACGAAGTCATCTTTTCCTCGAACTCGAGCACCAGGTACTGCACGCCGACCTGGTCCAGGTGCTTCGACCACGCGACCTGCTCGTCCAGTCCGGGCTCGCAGAACTTCGCCGCGGTGACGATCGCCGCGTCGGCGCGGCTCGAGCGCAGCATGTCCATCAGGTAGCCCTCCTTCGTCTTGCGCTCGTCGTGCTGGACCGGGCTGGCCGCCGAGCGCTCGACGAAGCTCTCGGCCAGCGCGCGGACCGGGTCGCCGGTCTCGGGCACGTCGGCGGTAATCCAGCGCAGGCCGACCAGCAGGTCGTCGTCGACGACGTAGCAGTTGTCGTCGATCGCCTCGAGCATTTCCAGCGGCGGCTGCTCGCAGAAGCCCCCGACGAAGACGACGCGCGGCTTGTCCTGCGCCTGGCGCTTGCGCGCCCGGATCGCGGGAATCGCGCGCTCGAGCAGCGCGTTGTGTTCCTCGGCGGGAATGCGCGTTCGGGCGCGAGTCAGCAGGTACGACTCGGTACAGCTCAGCTTCCACGGCTCGTCGCGGCGGATCGCGTAGAGCTCGCGCAGCAGCGCCCGGTTGCGGTTGTAGATCCGGAGGCTGGCACGCAGGCTCTCGTCGTCCGACGCGCGGCCGGCCTTCTTCTCCAGCTCGCCGCGAAGCCGCTGGTACTCGGCGGCGATGAAACGCACCGCGCCCGGCGTGTTGACGTTCTGCGGCAGATAGAGGATCTGCGCCAGCTGCTCGGGAAAATTGCGGGCCCAGATGCCGCCCAGATGCTTGGCCGCGTCGCAGATCGGATGCGTGACGAACCCGGCGAGGTTCTTCAGCGCGCCGCTCAGGCCCAGCTCGGTGGTCGAGCGGCAGATCGAGCAGACGAACGAGCCCATGTGGGCGTCGGCGTGCTTGAGCTCGAGCTTGTTGCCGCCGCCGAGGATGCCCACCGGAAGCAGGCCGGCGGAGTGCGCCAGCTCTTCGGGAAAGTACACCGGGAAGTGGCCCAGCGTGCCGGTGTAGCCGTCCGGCAGCGACGCGTCGTCGGGGACGGGCGCCTGGCGCAGCGCGTTGCAGTGGTCGAGGATCTCGTCGAGTTCGCTCTCGAGAGTCTGCGTGGGTTCGGTCGACATGGTCGGCTCCTCGCGGGTCTAAATACGCATTCCGGTACCGGAATGCATAATTGCGCCGCGAACTGGCCGCGAACCTTGATCCAGATCAAAGATTACTTTTATCTCGATCTTTTATTTCGCGCTGCAATGCGCAATGAAAGAGCGCCGGAAGCACGGCCGACCTGCCCCGGAATCGGCCTCCCGCCTGCCTCGCGGGCCGTCGCTGCGCCGCACCAACGCGCGGCGCGCGCTCAGCCGGCCGAGTGCCGGCCGACGCTGACCCGCTTGGCCTGCGGCCCCTCCTCGGCGCCGAAGTCCTCGATGAACTGCACCTTCATGCCGGGCTCGAGCGCGTCGAACGAAGGATCGACGACGTTGTCGGCCGAGAAGTACAACTCGCCGCCGTCGGCCTTCTCGATGAAGCCGAAGCGCCCGTCGGCCACCAGTCGCACGACGGTGCCGTGCTGCGGGACCTCGTGGAGCTTCACGTCGCCGCGCTGCTGCCGCACCTCGTCCTCGAGCCAGCGTTTCGCGACGTCGAAGGCGTCGCGGATCGCGACGTCGAAGTCCTCGTGGTGTTCGCGCGTGGTCGCGAACTCGTGGCCGGGCACGTGAAGATCGAGCCGGACGTTGAAGCGCTGGCCCTGCTGGTGGTGCAGCGCCTCCTTCTCGATCACGACGCGGCAGCTGATCAGCGCGGGATAGAACTCCTCGAGCTTCTCCACCTTGTCGCGCACCAGCGTTTCGACCGCGTCGGAGTGCGGCATGTGGCGAAACGTGACTTGCAGCGGAACCTGGGGCATGGGCTTCTCCGTGGGCAGGGCTTCAGCGCTCGCGCGTCCAGCGCGCACGGAACAGCTCCTGCTGCTTGTTGTAGTGCAGGTCGAGCGTGCCCTTCCAGGCATCGTGCAGGCCATCGGCGATGCGGCGCGCGACGTGCGCGGAGGTAGTCGTGACGACCGTGCCTTCGGGCTGGTCCTCGATCGCGATGATCCTTTCCATCGGGTGCTCGGCCTTCTCGCGCGCCTCGCAGTTCTTCACCAGGTTGAGCACCTCTTCGCGGTGCTGCTCGTAGAACCCGCCGGCGAGCGTCACGTACCCGACCGGGTAGCGATCGTGGGTGCGCCGGCACGCGGGGCAGCGCGTGCGGTGCGCGCCCTGCGGCGCGCCACTCCAGGTCCAGCGCCCGCCCTCGTAGACCGCGCCGCAATCGGGACAGACCGTGGGCTCGGGCAGCTTCTCGCGGGCCTTGTAGGCGTCGTGGACCTGCTCGGCGCGCAGCTCGTCGCGACGCTCGGAACGCTCGTTGCGGTGCGGGTTCTTCATCGGGGCCAACTCCTGGATGCTCGGCGACTGGTCGCGGCCGTAACGCCGCGGGAGGGCAAGGATAGCCGCGGCGTCCGATGCGCACCTTGCCCGCGATCAACCACCCCCGCCGATCAGGGCCACAGCGAATAGCGGTGGGCGCCCGGCCGAAGCGACGCGAGGCGGCGCGCGGCATCCAGCATGACCCGCGCGGCGAAGGTCGACGCCTCGAAGCGGGCCTCGAGAAGCAGGTTCTGGTGGGCGCCGCCGCGCGCAGTGCCCAGCCGCTCGAGGACGATCCCGTGACCCGCCTGCTCGAGCGAGGCGACGCTGTCGACCGGGAACACCAGCGTCTCTTCGCCCGCGAACAGCGGGTCGCGCGCAAACGCTTCGCGCACCGGCTCGATCGCCGCCCCGCGGGACAACTCGACGTAGACGTAGCGCCTGAGCGTGCCCGGCGCGTCGCGCGCCTCGGTCGCCAGCGCGTCGGCCACGCCCGGGACCATCCGCGCCGCCTCGGTGTGATGCAGGCTGGCGCCGGGCCGGTCGCGCAGCTCGGTGCGGCCTTCGGGAACCAGCATTTCGAACGCGCGCCGCACCAGCGGGAGCACGCCGGGATCCCAGCCGGCGCCCACGATCGCGGGCACCCGGTGGCGCAGCGCCGCTTCGCCGATCGCTTCGTGGTGCGCCGCCAGCGCGTGGCCCTCCAGGGCCGCGCACTCGACGAGCGCCGCGCCCTGCTGAAGCAGCTCGGCCGCCACGCCGGGCGCGACCCCGACCGGCACGCACGACAGCGTGGCCTCGGGACGAGGCAGGTCGCGCAGGTGCGTCGCCACCGGCACGCGCGCGAACGGCGCCGGCAGCGCGACGGCGGCGTCGCGAACGACCACGCCGACGAGCTCGAGGTCCGGCGCATGCAGGGCCGCCTCGGCGCACGCGCGCCCGAGGCGGCCGAAGCCGACGATCGCCAGCCGCAGGCGCTTCACGCGATCGCCGCCCTCATCCGGTCTTGCCCGGAATGTCGTCCGTCACCCGAGCTTGCCGAGAATGGCGCTCATCTCGTCGCGCGAGAACGCGCGTAGCGTCTGCGTGCGTATGTTGCCCGCCGAGCCGATCGCCATCGCGAACGCGGTGGCCGAGCTCTCGTCCTGCGCGTCGATGATCGTCACGAGGTCGTAGGAGCCGAGCGTCCAGTAGATCTGCGACATCTCGCAGCCGTACTTCCGCGCGGCCTCGCGAACCGCATCGGCGCGCTTCACGGTGTCCTTGACGTTCCGGATGCCCTGCTCGGTGAAGCTTGCGAGCGCGATGTACTTCGCCATGTTCGATCTCCTCGCGGACGGGAGGCCTGTGAGGTTCGTGGGCGCCAGCGCCGGCCCCGAAACGCTGGCCGAACGGTTCTCCGGAACGTGGGCGGTAAACCGGTTACTGTCCGCTCGAACCCAGGCAGCGTCAATCGCCTGGCGACGTCGCGGTGTCGCGACGTGGCGAGGCCGGGAACCGGCAGCGCCGCGGTTCGCGTAAGCTTGGCGCATGCACGACCGAACTTCCCGGCCCGCCTTGTCCGGCGGCAAGGGCCCGCATTGATGGCCGGCGGAATCTTCGGGTTCGACGCCTTCTCGCCGCGCGAAGTCGCGGCGCGCATCGAGACCATCGGCGTGGCGAAGGCGCGGATGCCGCTGCGCACGACGCTGATGCTGGCGGTGCTGGCCGGCGGCTTCATCGGGCTCGGCTCGATCGCCTTCCTGCTGGTGGCGAGCGACCCGGCCCTTTCGTTCGCCGTCTCGCGCACGCTGGGCGGCGCGGTGTTCTCGCTCGGGCTGATCATGGTCGTCGTCGCCGGCGCCGAGCTCTTCACCGGCAACAACCTGCTGGCGATGGCCTGGGCCGAAGGCAAGGTCGGCACGCGTGAGCTGCTTCGCAACTGGGTCCTCGTCTGCCTGGGCAACCTCGCCGGCGCAGGCGCGCTGGCGGCACTGGTGCTGCTCGCGGACACCGCCGCGCTCAACGGCGGGATGATCGCGCAGAAGGCGGTCGAGGTGGCGGCCGCCAAGGCGGCGTTGGCCTGGGACGTCGCGTTCTTTCGCGGCGCGCTGTGCAACGTGCTGGTCTGCCTGGCGATCTGGATGGCGGCCGCCGGGCGCAGCGTCACCGACAAGGTGATCGCGATCGTCCCCCCGATCGCCGCGTTCGTCGCGCTCGGTTTCGAGCACTCGATCGCCAACATGTTCTTCTTTCCGCTGGCGATCGGCCTGCTCGCGCTCGATGCGTCACTGCTCGCACTGCCGGGCGCCGACGCGATCGGCTGGCTCGCGATGACGCGCAACCTCGCGCCGGTGATCGCCGGCAACCTGCTCGGCGGCAGCGTGCTGGTGGCGCTCGTCTACTGGGTGATCTACCGCCGCAAGCCGTGAGCGCACCGCCGGCCACGAGGGCCGGCGGCGGCCCGAGGCCTCCGGTGTGTCGAGCGCGCCGCCTCGCCGCTCAGCGCCCCGCCCGCATCCCGCTGCGCAACTCCTTGCCGACCTCGAGCAGGAAGCGCAGCGTGTCCTGCGCCTCGGGTTCGCGCATCAGCTGCCACAACCCGCCCACGCCTCCGCGCGACGGCGCGGCGCGGCTCGTTCGCTCGGCCGCCGACTCGATCGCGGTGAGCATCGCCTGGATCCGTCCCATGCGGTCGGCGAGATCCGGCAGCGCCTCCGAGAGCTTCTGCAGCGCGCCCGAGCTCTCGAGCCGCTCGAGGATGCCGATCACGCGGTCGGCGCCGCCGCGCGCGAAACGGTCGAGCAGCGACAGGCCGTTGCCGACGGTCTCGGTGAGCCGCCCCACCATCTCGTCGGTGAGCGCGTCCTCGGCCGAGCCGTAGACGCGCGCGAGCTTCACCAGCCGCTGCAGGTCGCCGTTGTTGACCATCTCGGCCAGCGCGGGCACCGCGCGGTCGAGGCCGGCGCGGTTGACCTGGTCCATCAGCGCCATGCCCTCGCCGATCGTCGCCGAGAGACGGCCCACCATCTCGTCGGTGAGCGAATCCTGCGCCGAGCTGTAGACGCGCGCGAGCTGCGACAGGCGTTCGAGGTCGCCGTTCTGGACCATCTGCGCGATGGCCGGAATGGCACGCGCCAGGCCGGCACGGTTGACCTGGTCGAGCAGGTCCGCGGCGTCTGCGGCAGTGGCCGCGACGCGTCCGACCATCTCGTCGGTGAGCGCGTCGCGCGCCGCCGCGACGAGGCGTTCGATCTCCGCGTCGACGGCGCGGTTGTCCCCGGTCTGGGTCTCCATCGTGGATCCTCCGGTCAGAGCAGGCCGCGCGCCGACGTCCAGTACAGCTTGTTGTAGGCCATCTTGAACCAGTGGACGGCCTTCGTCGGCGGCTTCGGATCGGGCGGGTTCAGGTAGTCGAACATCGCGTAGGTCGCGCGGTCTTTCCCGGCCTCGATGAAGCAGAACACCTTGCCGTCGTAGTCGCGCACCGGGGCGCCGAGCTTGACGATCGCAGCGATGTTCTCGCCGAGCGCCTCGGCCTCGAAGTGCGCGGTCGAGCCCGCCTTGCTGATCGGCAGGTTCGTCGTGTCGCCCAGCACGTAGACGTTCTTGCGGCCCTCCATGTTCAGCTGGTGCCGGTGGGTCGGGATGAACCCGCCGGTGCCGAGGTTGTTCTTTTCGATGACCTCCATGCCGCGATGGGCGGGAATCGAGATCAGCAGGTCGAACGGCGCCTCGGTGCCTTCCTCGCTGCGCACGACCTTGGCTTTGCCGTCGACTTCCTTGATGTTGAACAGCGTCTCGTAGGTGATGCCCAGCCGCGTCATCTCGGGCGCCGCCCACTTCGCGACGTTCTCGAGGCTGTGCACGCGGCCGATCGGATACGTGTAGTGCAACTTCACCTTGTCGAGGATGCCGCGGTCCTTGAAGTAGTCGTGCAGCATGAAGGTGATCTCGAGCGGCGCCATCGGGCACTTGTGCGGAACGCCCACCGCGATCACGACGCGACCGCCCTCGAACTCGCGCAGCCGCCTGAACATCTTCAGCGCGGTCTCTTCGGTGTAGAAGGTCTCCGAGTTCTCGACGAGGCCCGGGATCAGCTCGGGCACCGGCCGCGAGCCGGTGGCGATCGCCAGGATGTCGTAGTCGAAGGTGCGCCCGCTCTTCGACTTCACCTGGTTCTGGTCGAGCAGGAACTGCTCGGCCGGGTCGACGTGGAACTCGATGCCGGGCTCGAGCAGGCTCGCCTGGTCGCGGTAGAGCTCGTCGGGCGTCACGCGCCCGAACGCGAGGTAGAGGAGCCCGGGCTGGTAGAAGTGCCGCTCCGACGCCGACAGCATCGTGATCCTCGCCTTGCCCGTCTTGAGCTCCGGCGCCAGCCGCCGCGCGAGGTTGTTGGCCAGGATCGTGCCGCCCATCCCGCCGCCGATGATCAGGATCCGCATCGCCGTTCTCCCCTTTCGTTGGTAGTCGAACCGCTGCTTCAGTAGCCTGCCGTTACTTCGCTTTCTTCACCGAGATGTGCCAGACGCCCGCCTCCTCTCGCGTGCCCAGCAATTCGTGCCCGACCTTGCGGATCCACTCCGGAATGTCGTTGGCCGACCCCTTGTCGCTGGAGAGCACCTCGAGTTCGTCGCCGACCTGCGCCATCTTCATTCCGGCGATGAGCTCCATCAGGGGGCCGGGGCAGAAGCTTCCCCGGGCATCGATCACCTTCTTCTCGGCCATGGCGCCTCCCGCGCTGTGCGTTGACTGCGTTTCAGAACGACCAGACCTGCGCGGCGGCCGCGTCGTCGAGGAATCTGGTGAGGCCCAGCGGCTCGGACAGCCACGGCTCGAGCGCGTCGGGCGCGAGGCCGAGGACGTCCATCGCCATCGAGCACGGATGGATCTTCGCGTCGCCCAGCGAGACTGCCTGCTCGAACATCGTCCTGAACGGCGGCGCCTTCTTCTCGTCGAGCAGCTTGCCGAACGGGCCCTCCGCAGGCGCCGCGTCCTGGTTGCCCTTGACGAAGTACTGCAGCGCGTTCATCGACAGGAAGACCGTGACCGCGTCACCGCTGACCGCGCCGACCGCGGCCACCATCGCGGCCATCTGCAGGCGCTCGCGCGAACCCGAGACGACGATGATGCTGATCTGCCTGGCTGCCATGAACGATGCCCCCGGCGTCGACCGGCCTCCGACTGGAGCGCCGAGGAAGAGAGTATTCGACTTCCTCCTGGCCGATGCAAGTCCGGCGCCGCGCCGAGACCGGGACGAATGGCGCGGTGACGAGCCGCGTTCTGATCGTCCCGGTCCTCCCGAACGTCCGTTGCCCGCCGACCTGCTGCACGCGGTGCGAAGCCGCGGGCGCGGGCCAGCCCGCCTCGGTGCCCACCCGCGCGATCGCGTCGAGCGGATCGACGACATTGGCCAGTTGCGCGACGCGGTCGACGCGACGCACGGGCAGCGCGCTGAAATTCCGGATGTTGTCGGAAAACATATGGGATGACGGTGATCAACCCGCAATCGGCCGACGCGATCCATCCTGAGCGCGGCGGCGCAGGCCGCCTCGATGCACGGGGAGATCGCGATGGCGAACAGGATCCTGCTGGTCTACTTTTCCCGCACCGGGCACACGCGAAAGGTCGCGATGGAGATCGCATCGGCCCTTGGCTGCGACGTGGAAGAACTCCGCGACAGGGTGGGCCGCGGCGGTCCGGTCGGCTACGCGCGCTCGGCGCTCGAGGCGATGAGCCGGTTCGACACGCTGCTGAAGCCAGCGCAGCACGATCCCGCCGACTACGACCTGGTCGTCGTCGGCACGCCGATCTGGTTCTGGAACCTGTCGAGCCCGGTGCGCACCTGGGCGCGCCGCCACCGCGAATCGCTGCGCAAGCTTGCTTTCTTCTGCACCTGCGGCAGCTCCGGAGGACAGCGCGCGCTCGCCGAACTCGAGGCGATCTGCGGCGAGACCGTCGCCTCGCTGGTGCTGACCGATCGGGAGATTGACTCGGGCGCGCACGCGGCCAGCGTGGCGGCTTTCGTCGGTCAGGTCGCGCCGCGCGCACGACGCACGCGCGGCCGCTAGCCTCGCTTCGTGTCGCCTCGCGCGCGGCGCGACCCGGCGGACAATGCTGAGAGCGCATCGAGCAGCACCCGCACCCGCATCGGCACCATCCGGTTTCCCGGCATCACCGCGTGGATCGGCATCGCCGGCGGCCGGTGCCGCGTCAGCACCTCGACCAGGCGCCCGGCGGCGATCTCGTCGACCGCCATGTAGTCGGGTACCTGCGTGAGACCCAGGCCGAGCACCGCCGCCTCGACCATCGCCTCGCCGTCGTTGAAGCGCGAGCCTTCGGCGGGCCGCAGCGTGATGGTGCGTCCGTCGAGGGCGAACTGCTGAGGACGGTCGCGCCCCCGCCCGGGCAGCCGGAACAGGACGTGCCGGTGGCCGGCCAGCGCGTCGAGCGAGCGCGGCGTGCCGTGCTCGCGCAGATACGACGGCGCAGCGACCAGGATCAACTGCTGGCTCGCGAAGCGCCGCGCCACCAGCGACGAGTCGTCGAGGTCTCCGGCCCGGATCGCGACGTCGACACCGTCCTTCACCAGGTCGACGTAGGCGTCGGACAGGCGCACGTCGAGTTCGAGCGCCGGATGCTCGCGCTTGAGCCGCGCGAGCAGCGGCAGGATCACCTTGCGCCCGTAGACGATCGGCATGTCGATGCGCAGCGTGCCGCTCGCGGCGGCGCGCGCGCCGGCGGCCTCGGACTGCAGCTCCTCGAGCTCGGCCAGCACGCGCTGGCATCGCCGGAACAGCCGCTCGCCGTCGACAGTGAGGCTCACCTGCCGGGTCGTGCGGTGGAACAGCCGCAGGCCGAGCGACGCCTCGAGCCGACCGACCGCCTTCGCGACGGTCGACGCAGTCGTGCTCAGTTCGCGCGCGGCGGCGGCGAATCCGCCGCGCTTGGCGGTTTCCGAGAAGGCGAGCAGCGTCTGAAGGCCGTGCACGGCTTTTCCGGTCGGAGTCGGTCGAAATCGGTCGGAGCAGGGTAGGCGCACCGGGCGCCGATTGCCGAAATTATTTCGGCAATGTTAATCCATCGCCGCGCATTCTCAATCGGTTGCCGGCGCGGAATACTGGCGACGCTCGTGGCGCCGCGGGCACACGCATCCACCCTTTCAATCGCATCTTCAGGAGCATTGCCATGTACGTGATCGAACAAGCCCGCCCCGTCGCGATGTCGCTGCCCGGCATCGAGCACGCGACCTGGGTCGGCCATGACGACGGCCTGCAGCAGCTTTCGATCTGGCGCCAGTCGATGGCGCCGGGCACGGGAACGCCGCCGCACAGCCACGACTGCGACGAGGTCGTGCTGTGCCTGGCCGGCCACGGCGAACTGCACGTCGACGGCGAGGTGCACCGCTTCGGCGCCGACTGCACGCTGGTGCTGCCGCGCAACCGCACGCACCAGTTCTTCAACGTCGGCGAAATCCCGATGGAGACGATCGGCATCCTCGGCGCGACGCCGGTCGTGACCCGCCTGCCCGACGGCACCGAGCTCGACCTGCCCTGGCGCAGCTGAGCGGCACGGCGGCTCGATGCGCGACGGGTCGCGGCGAGTCGGCGTCCGGCCTCGCGCTGACCGACCGGGTCAGCGCAGGCCGGCGCCCGATGCGCCCGCGCCGCGTCGATCCGGGCCGGCCTCGATCATCCGCGAAGCCAGCTCGCCGATGCGCCGCAGCGCCCGTCGCTCCGCATCGCCCCAGCGACCGCCGACGCCCAGGCGCGCGGAACTGCGGAAGCGCTCGCCTGCGCTGAACATGTTGCCCGGCGCGAAGCAGATCCGCTCGTCCAGGCAGGCGCGAAACAGCGCCATCGTGTCCACCTCGCGGGGGAACTCGACCCACAGGATGAACCCGCCCGGCGGATCGGTGACCCGCGAGCCTCGCGGGAAGTGCCGGGCGATGATGCCTCGCGCCTCGTCGACCCGCGCGGCGATCGTCGCGCGCAGCCGCCGGTAGCCCGACTCGATGCCGGTGTGGCCGAGCAGGTCGGCCATCGCCAGCTCGAGCACCGTGGACTGCCCGCCGCTGGTGGTCGCCTTCATCCGCTGCACGCTCGCCTGCCAGCGGCCGGCGGCGAGCCAGCCGATGCGGATCCCCGGTGCGAGCGTCTTGGTGAACGAGCCGCACAGCATCACCGTGCCGGTGGTGTCGAACGAGTGCACGCTGCGGCGGCGGTCGTCCTGCTCGCACAGGTCGTTGTAGATCACGTCCTCGATGACCGGAATCCCGCGCTGCCCGGCCATCTGCGCCAGCCGCCTGCGCTCGGCCAGCGGCATGCTGGAGCCGAGCGGGTTCGACAGCGTCGGCACGACCAGCACCGCCTTGACCGGCTGGGTGTCGAAGGCGAGTTGCAGCGCGTCGAGCGCCATGCCGGTGCGCGGATGGGTCGGAATCTCCAGCGCGCGCAGGTGCAGCTGCTCGAGAATCTCGAAGAAGCCGAAGTAGGTGGGCGACTCGAGCGCCACCACGTCGCCCGGCTGCGTGACCGCGCGCAGCGCGAGCACGATCGCCTCCAGGCAGCCGTTGGTGACCAGCAGCTGCTGCGGCTCGATCACCGAGCCCAGCCGCAGCGCGTGGCGCGCGATCGCGCGGCGCAGCGTCTCGTGGCCGGGCCCGACCCGGTACTGCGCGAGCGTCTGGCGATGCCGCTGCGCCGCGCGGGTGAGCGCGCGCCGCAGGCGGGTCTCGTCGAACAGCGAAGCGTCCGGGCAGGCCGCGCCGAACGAGACGAAGGCCGGGTCGTCGATGATGCGCATCACCTCGGCGCTCAGCGACGAGCGATCGACCAGCCGCGACACCGTCGGCGGATGCGAGGTCTCGGGCTCGGGCAGCGCCCGAGGGCGGGCCGCGACGAAGTAGCCCGAGCGCGGCCGCGCCTCGATCAGGCGGGCGTCCTCGAGCGAGCGGTAGGCCTGTGTGGCGGTCGACAGCGACACGCCGTGCTGGCGCGCCAGCTCGCGCACCGACGGCACGCGCTCGCCGCGGCGCATCGCGCCGGCCCGGATCGAGCGAGCGAGCGTCTCGGCGATCTGCAGGTACAGCACGCCGCCATGGCGGATCGGGCCGGCCGGTGCGTCCGGCAGCGGCTCGCCACCGGCAATTCGGGCGTCATCGAGCGTGGTGTCCATGTCTGTCGCCTCTGCGGACACGTCATTCTGTACTGGTCGGGCGAACGCCGCCAATGACAGATGGCCACGGAACCGACCTGTACAGCCGCTTCGCGGTGGCCGCTGTGCTCGCGTACCCGGCATCCCGCTGCGTCTGGGCGCGGTACACGCAACCGGCGACCATGGCCACAGGACGACTGGCCTGCGACGGAGCATTCGATGGACCTCCCGATCCCACCCGCTGCCCGCAGCCGCCGCGCGCCGCTGCGCGTCGGCGCCGACGACCTGCTGCTTCGGCTGGCGCCGCACGAGCACCGGCGACTGCAGCTGCTCGCTCCGAAGCAACTCGAGGTGCTGCGCGGCCGGGCCTGGGTCACGATCTGCGGCGAGCCCGAAGACCGGTTCCCGTCGCGGGGCGAGCGCGTTGCGCTGAGCGCCGGCAGCGAAGTGCTGGTCAGCGGCGACAGCACCGACCGCAGCACGCTGCTGAGGCTGGTCGCGCTCGACCCGCTGCCTTCGCATTCGACCAGCGCGCTCGCGCGCCTGGCCGGGAGACTGTCATGGGCCGGCAGCTGAGCAGGCTCGTCCGGCGCCTGGCGGGCGCCGGCAGGGCGTGGCAGCGGCGACGTGCGACACGGCTGCCGATCGATGCCGACGAGTGGCTGCTCCGGGACATCGGGGCCCCGCAATCGATGATCGATGCCGCTCGCGCCGATCGGGCGGAGTCGCCGATGCGCGCCGCGCTGCGCCGGCTCGACGGCCTCTGGTAGCGGCGGCCCCCCGGCACCGCGCCGGGTGGCGTGCGCTACATGTTGCGCCGGTACTGCCCGCCCACCTCGAACAGCGCGCTCGTGATCTGCCCGAGCGAGCAGACCCGCACCGCGTCCATCAGCACCTCGAACACGTTGCCGTTGGCGATCACGGTGTCCTTCAGCCGCTGCAGCATCGCCGGCGCCTCGTCGGCGTGCCGCGCGTGGAAGTCGGCCAGCCGCTTCAGCTGCGACTGCTTCTCTTCCTCGGTCGATCGCGCCAGCTCCAGCGTCTGCGGAATCGGGTCGCCGTGCGGGTTGCGGAAGGTGTTCACGCCGACGATCGGGTGCTCGCCGGTGTGCTTGAGCATCTCGTAGTGCAGGCTCTCGTCCTGGATGCGGCCGCGCTGGTAGCCGGTCTCCATCGCCCCGAGCACGCCGCCGCGCTCGGCGAGGCGCTCGAACTCGGCGAGCACCGCCTCCTCGACCAGCTCGGTCAGCTCGTCGATGACGAAACTGCCCTGGTTCGGGTTCTCGTTCTTCGCCAGCCCCCATTCGCGGTTGATGATCAGCTGGATCGCCATCGCGCGGCGCACGCTCTCTTCGGTGGGCGTGGTGATCGCCTCGTCGTAGGCGTTGGTGTGCAGGCTGTTGGCGTTGTCGTAGGTGGCGATCAGCGCCTGCAGCGTGGTGCGGATGTCGTTGAACGCGATCTCCTGCGCGTGCAGGCTGCGGCCGCTGGTCTGGCAGTGGTACTTCAGCTTCTGGCTGCGCTCGTTGGCGCCATATCGATCCTTCATCGCCACCGCCCAGATCCGGCGCGCGACGCGGCCCATCACCGTGTATTCCGGGTCCATGCCGTTGCTGAAGAAAAACGACAGGTTCGGCGCGAAGTCGTCGATGTGCATGCCGCGCGCGAGGTAGGCCTCGACGAAGGTGAAGCCGTTGGAGAGCGTGAACGCCAGCTGGCTGATCGGGTTCGCACCCGCCTCGGCGATGTGGTAGCCGCTGATCGACACCGAGTAGAAGTTGCGCACGTCGTGGTGCACGAAATACTCGGCGATGTCGCCCATCACCTTCAGGCTGAACTCGGTGGAGAAGATGCAGGTGTTCTGGCCCTGGTCTTCCTTCAG
>CALMSQ010000276.1:0-5956 GCA_937872345.1 uncultured Burkholderiales bacterium
CCCGACGCTGATGCCGGTGCTGCGCGAGCGGCTCGCGAAGCGCTCGGCGGCCGAGCTGGCGGCGCTCTTCGAGCGGGCGGGGCTGCCGTTCGCGCCGATCCGCAAGCCCGAGGACCTGTACGACGATCCGCACCTGCTGGCCACCGGAGGCCTCGCCGACGTGGTGCTGCCCGACGGCGACAAGGCCGGGCAGTCCGTGAAGACGACGCTCTTTCCGATCACGCTGCAGGGCGCGCGCCTGCCGGTGCGGCTCGATCCGCCGCGCTTCGGCGCGCACACGCAGGCGTTGCTCGAAGGCCTCGGTTACGCCGGCGCCGAGATCGACGCTCTGCGCGCGCGGCGCGCCATCGCCTGAACGTTCCTGCGTGCCACACGCCCCCAAGAGAGAGGAGACAACCATGGTCGATCGCCGCCGTTTCGCACGTCAATGCGCCGCGCTGTCCGTCGCCGCCTTCGGGTTCGGCGGCAGCGCCTTCGCCGCCGACTACACGATGCGCATCAGCCACCAGTTCCCGCCGACGCACCACACGGCGGTCAACCTGGAGCAGTTCGCGAAGGAAGTGAAGGAGGCCACGAAGGGCCGCGTCGAGGTGCAGACCTTCGGCGCCGCGCAACTGTACAAGCCGAACCAGAACCACCCGGCGGTCGCCAGCGGCAAGATCGAGGCGGCGGTGATCCTCAGCTTCCAGTGGGGCGGGACGATTCCCGAGATGAGCGTCTCGGTCATTCCATACCTGATGACCTCGGTGGCCAAGCAGAAGGCGTTCATCGGCTCGGAGGCGTCGAAGCTGCTCGACGCGAAAATGGAAGCGCGCGGCGTGAAGAACATCGCGTGGATCGTCGACACCAACGACGGCATCTTCACGTCGGGCAAGAAGCTGCTCGTCGCGCCGTCCGACTTCGCCGGCCTGAAGATCCGCGGCCTGAACAAGCTGTTCGATGCGGGCCTGGAGGCGATGGGCGCGTCGCCGTCGGCGATGCCCGGCTCGGAGGTCTACCAGGCGCTGCAGACCGGCGTGCTCGACGCCGGGCTCACCGGCGTGAAGGCCGCGTACAGCCGCAAGTACTACGAGATCCAGAAGTACGGCGCCGCGTCGAACATCATCCTGGCCTTCGACAACCTGGTCGTGAACCCGGCCTGGTGGAACGGCTTGCCGCCGGACATTCGAAGCGCGATCCAGGCCGCGGCCGACCGGGCGGTGAAGCGCTCGATCCGCGCCACCGACGGCGTGCCGCCCGAGGACATCAAGGTGCTCGTCGACAAGGGCATGCAGGCGGTGGCGCTCACCAGGGCGCAGGAGAAGGCGATGGCCGACGCGATGCAGCCGGCGGTCAAGAAGGAGTTCTTGCGTGCGACCGCGCCCGACGGCGTTCGCTTGCTCGAGCTGATCGACCGGCTGTGACGCGCGGCCGGTCGTGACGAACGGGGCAGCGGGCCCGGCCCCGCACGAGGGCGACGCCTCGCGCGAGGGGCCGGCGCTGCGCGCGCTGGGTGGCGTGGTGCGTGCCGTCGCCGGCGTGGCGATGGCGCTGGCCGCGCTCGCGCTGCTGGCTTCGCTCGCGCTGATCGGCTGGGCGGTGGTGCAGCGCTATGCGTTCAACGCGGCACCGGTCTGGGTCGACGAGGTCGTCGGCTTCGCGCTGGTGGCCGTCGTGATGCTGTCGGCAGCGCAGGCGCTGCGCGACGGCGAGCACATCGGCGTCGACCTGCTGGTCGAACGGCTCTCTGCGCAACGACGCCGCTGGGTCCACCTGTGGTCGGCGCTGGGCGCGGGCGCGTTCTCGGTCGTGCTGATCGTCAACGGCTGGGGCACGGCGATGCTGGCGAAGACGCTCGGCCTCGTCACCGAGGGCTCGCTCGAATGGCCGACCTGGTGGCTGATGCTGCTGATGCCGGTCGGCGGCGTGCTGCTGCTGCTCGCGTCGATCGAGGCGTTCTGGCGTGCGGCCGCCGGCGCGCCGCCGGCGCACGCCGCGCGCGGGCCGCACGACGGGGAGGCCGCGTGACGATCGCGCTGATCTTCGCCGGGCTGTTGCTGCTGCTGTTCACCGGCCTGCCGATCTTCGCGGGGCTGGCGCTCTATGGCGGCGCGCTGCTGCTCGTCACGCAGGGCGACCTCGGGTCGGTGACCGAGATCGTCTTCGGCGAGGTGAACCACTACCTGCTGGTGGCGATCCCGCTGTTCGCGTTCATGGCCCACGTGATGATCCGCGGGCGCATCGTCGACGACCTGTACAACACCGCCTACACGCTGACGCGGCACCTGCCCGGCGGCGTCGGCGTCGCGACGATCGTCGCCTGCACGATCTTCGCGGCGATCTCGGGCTCGAGCGTCGCGACGGCGCTCACGATCGGCGCGGTGGCGATCCCGCAGATGATCCGCTTCGGCTACCGGCCGCGGTTCGCCTACGGGCTGGTGGCGGCCGGCGGCACGCTGGGCATCCTGATTCCGCCGTCCGGGCCGATGGTGCTCTACGGCGTGTCGACCGACACCTCGATCGGCGGCCTGTTCATGGCCGGCGTCGTGCCGGGCCTCCTGATGGCCGGCGTCTTCATCGCGTGGAGCATGGCGAGCACCGCGCTCACGCACCGGCACCTGCAACGCGAGCCGCGCGCGACGCTCGCCGAGGCGCTGGGCGCGATCCGCAGGTCGCTGTGGGCGATCTCGCTGCCGGTGTTCGTGCTGGGCGGCATGTACGCGGGCCTGTTCACCGCCACCGAGGCCGCCGCGGCCGGCGCCTGGCTGGCGCTGCTGATCGCGCTGCTCGTCTACCGGACGATCGGGTTGCGCGACGTCTGGAACTCGGCCGTCGACGCGTGCCGCGTGTCGGCGATGCTGTTCATGATCCTTGCCGGCGCTTCGGTTTTCGGCCACGTGCTGACCAAGCTGCGGATTCCGCAGCAGATCGTCGAGGCGATCATCGCCGCCGACATCGGCGTGACCGGGTTCCTGGTCGTGATGATGGCGCTGATCTTCGTGCTCGGGATGTTCCTCGAGTCGATTGCGATCATCCTGATCACGACGCCGGTGATCATGCCGGCGATGGCGCACCTGGGCATCGACCCGATCTGGTACGGGGTGCTGCTGGTCATCAACCTGGAGCTCGCGCAGATCACGCCGCCGGTCGGGATGAACCTGTTCACGATCAAGGCGATCACGCGCGCGCCGATCGGCGAGATCGTCCGCGGCTCGGCGCCCTACGTGCTGCTGATGATCGCGGTGATGGCGGTCGTCATGATCTGGCCGCAGGTCGCGCTGTGGCTGCCCGGGACGATGTTCGCGCGCTGAAGGCCCCGCGGTTCAAGGCTCGCGCGGCGGATGCGCGCGAAACGCGCGCCACAAGGTCACGTCGTAGACCAGCTTCAGCACGCCGCTCGCGAGCAGCGGCGCCGACAGCCAGCCGGCGGCAATCAGCGCACCGGTCAGGGACGGGCTGACTGCCGCGGCCAGGCTGCGCGGCACCGCGGTGAAGCTCGCCGCCGCGGCGCGCTCCGCGGGCGTCACGATCGCCATCACGTAGGCGGTGCGCGGCGGCACGTCCATCTGCGACAGCGCGCTGCGCGTGAGCAGCAGCGCGAGCGCGACCGGCATGCTCGGGGCGAACGCGGCCAGCGCCAGGCAGACGTTGGCCGGGATGTGCGTGAAGACCATCGTGTTCAGCAGACCGATGCGGCGCGCGACCGCCGGTGCCGCGAGCTGCGACGTCGCGCTCAACAGCCCGGCCCAGAAGAAGAACTGGCCGGCCTGCGCGAGGCCCAGCCCGTAGCGCTCGAACAGCCACAACGACAGCAGCGCGTTCACGACGAGGCCGCTCGCGAACGAGTCGAGGCTGAACAGCGCCGCGAGCCGCACGACGACCGCGCGCGAGGGCCCGAGCGGCGCGGGGGGCGCTGCAGCCTCGTCGGCGCGCGGCGGCGCGCGCCGGTACAGCCACCAGACCCACGCGCCGATCGCGCCGTAGGCGACGAACATCGCGCGCAGTGCGTCGACGCGCGCCACGGCGAGATGGCCCGCGAACCAGTCGGGGGCGGCCGACGCGAGCGCGCCGACCGCGGCGCACAGCGCGCCGGTCACGCTGTAGCGCGCGAACAGCGCGGTGCGCGCGTCGCCGCGGGCCGCGCCGGCGAGCGACGCCTGCTCCAGCGGCAGGAACACGCTGACGTCGCCGGAGCTCGGGTTGAGCGTGCCGACGAACGCCACGACCAGCAGCGGCCAGAACGAAGACATCGATGCGAAGCCGATGCCGGTGGCGAGCATCAGCAGCGCGGCGGCACGCAACAGCCGCGGTCGCGCGAAGCGATGGCCCCAGGCACCGACCGCCAGCGTGGCCAGTGCCGACCCGAGCATCGTCGCGGTGCTGAGGATGCCGACTTCGAGCGTGCCCATGCCGAGCGCCAGCAGGTAGGCCGGCAGCAGCACCGCGACGTACCCGTCGGCGAACGCGCGTAGCGCGCGCGCGAGCAGCAACGGCAGCGCCGCCGGGTCGGCGCCTTCGGGCAGCAGCCAGCGAAGCGGTCGGGCGATGCTTCGGCGAAGCGGGGGCGCGGAGGGCATGCGCGATGATGACGCACTTCGTGCGCGGGCGGCCGGCGCAATTCGCGGGCGGGTGGCCCGCTCAGCCGAGGCGCTCGTGCATCGCCGCGAACGCTTCGCGAAAGCGCGCCGCCAGTTGCGCGGCCACGTGCGCGAGCCGAGCGGGGTCTGCCGCGAGCGCCTGCTCGATCGCGGCCGCCGCGCCGTCGATGTCGACGACCGTTGGCATCCCGGCGAGATCCCAGGTCGACGCGAATGCGGCCTGCTTGCCGGTGCGCGCTCGCCCCGACGGATGGCGCAGGTTCACGCGCGGCAACGCGAAAGCCATCGCGACGATCCGGCCGTGCAGGCTGCTGCCACAGTAGCCGCGCGCGGACGCGACGAGCGCGCAGATGTCCCAGACGTCCAGCGACGCGAAGACCCGCGCCGTGCCGCTGCGCATCCGTGCCGCGAGGCGCTGCAGGACATCGAGCTCGTCGTGCCACGTCGCTGCGCCGGCGCGAAACAGCGCGACGCCGAGCCCGGTCGATGCGCAGGCGCGGTCGAGCTGCGCGGCCAGCCGGGAGAGCGTCTCGTCGTCGCCGAAGTCGGCGCTGAACTGCACGGCCAGGTAGCCCTGCGGGAACGCTTCGCGCAGCCGCGCGACTTCGCCGCGGCCGCTGCGTGCGCGCAGCTTCGCGCCGAACAGGTCGGCAACCATCACTGCCGGGTCGGGTGCGAGCCGCGCCGCGATGCCCGCGGCCTGCAGCTGCGCCTGCGTGCGCCGGTCGCGCACGCCGACGTCGTCGGCCGCAGCGAGCGCCGCGAGCACCTCGGCGCGCAGCGCTTCGTCGCAGGCATCGAGCTCGACGCCGCCGACCGCCAGGTAGGCGATGCGCAGCGGGCCGCGAAACGCGGCGCGCGCGGCCGTCGCGTACGGCGCGCGCGCATCGGTGCCGAGCATCCGCGCCGCCCATTCGCGCTGTTCGTGCGGCCGCGCGTCGAGGCGGGCGACGAGCCTCTGCGCCTCGCCCGGCGGCGCCAGCATGACGGCCGCCTGCCAGGCGTCGCAACTGAGGATCTCTCCGCCGACGTGGATCAGCGTGGCCGGGCGCTCGCCGAGCCGGGCCGCGACGGCGGAAAGCGCCTCGACCCGATGGCCGCCGTCGGCGCGCAGGTCGCGCTCGGCCAGCCCGGTGAAGATCGGCTCGCGGTCCGGCAGCATCGCGGCGACGACGTGCGGAAACAGCATGTCGCCGAAGTTGTGCCGGTCGAAGGCGCCGAACAGGATGACCGGAGTGTCCATCGCTCCCGATCATCGCCGATCCGGCGCCGCCCGTGCGCGCGCCGGCGTAAGATCCGGCCATCCGCGCGCGCGAGTCGGAGGACCGTGATGCCGTACATGCTGCTGATGATCGAGCCGCCCGGCCAGCGGCGCACCC
>CALMSQ010000277.1:0-5124 GCA_937872345.1 uncultured Burkholderiales bacterium
TGCTTCCTGCTCGCGCCGAAGACGCCCGTCGTCATGCTGCTGTTCGCGCTGTGGATGGGCGTGACCTACATGGCGGCACTGCCGCCTACCTCCGGGCTGATCGCGCGGCGGTACGGCACCGCCAACCTGTCGACGCTGCTCGGCCTCACGATGCTGTTTCACCAGGCCGCCAGCTTCCTCGGCGTCTGGCTCGGCGGCGTCGCGTTCGAGGCCAGCGGCCACTATGACTGGATGTGGATGCTCGACATCGCGCTGGCGCTGGCGGCGGTGGCGGTGCACCTGCCGTTGCGCGAGGGCGCGCTGGCCCGGCCGTTGCCGGGGGCGGCGCGCGCCGCGGCGTGACCGCGTCGTTCAGGGCAGCGCGCAGGCCTCCTCGACCGACAGCACGCGTGCGAACAGGCCGTTCAACGCGGCCAGGAACGCGGTGTGCACCTGCTCGGCGGGGATCGTCGTGCCGGCGAAGGCGAGCGCGCGGGTCGCGCAGGCGTCGTGCGCCAGCAGACACTGGAAGCCGAGGTCCGCCGCGGCACGCGTCGTCGAATCGACGCACATGTGGGTCATCATTCCCGCGATCACCAGCTGCCCGACCTCCAGCCGCCGCAGGTGATCGAGCAGCGTCGTCTCGCGGAAGCTGTTCGGGTAGTGCTTGCGGACGACGGTCTCGCCGTCGACGGGCGCGACACCCTCGTGGATCTGCACGCCGGGCGTGTCGGGCAGGAAGAACGTGGCTCCGGGCCGCGTCGCGAAGTGCTGGACGTGGACGACGGGCAGGCCCTTCTGCCTGAACCGCGCGAGCAGCGAGGCGGCGCGGCGCCCCGCCGGCTCGCTTCCGACGAGCTCCATCGCGCCACCCGGGAAGTAATCGTTCTGGATGTCGATCAGAAGCAGGGCCTGGTTCATCGCGGGTCTCCGGCGGGTGGGCCTTCATTTTCGCATCCGGCGCGCGACGCCCTCACTGCGGTCGCGACAGCACCCCCTCGATGATGTCGGTGTTCTGCGAGTCGACGATCAGCCACCTGCCCGAGGCGTTCGACAGCACGTTGAGCAGCAGGCCGGTGCGTGGGGGAAGCGGAGCGCCGTCCGGAGCGACGTGGCCCTCGAGCGACCAGCGCGCACGCGCGATCGCGACCTGAGCGACCGGAAAGCGGACCGAACGCTCCAGCAGGGTCAGCCGGCTGTTCCTGAACATCGTCGCGTGCGAGAACTCGTGCGCCTTCCTGATCTCGTCGCGCCCCTTCCACCACAGGCCGACGACGTTGACGAATTCGGCGTCGGGCGCGAACAGCTCGGCGAACGACGCCATGTCGTGCCGGTTCCAGCACTGGGCAAACGCTTCGACGATACGGCTCACTTCGGCATCCGGATGCGGCATGGGTGGCTCCTCGAGGATGGTTGCGAACGCTCAGACGCGTTCGAGGAAACGCGAAATCGTGTCGTTGACGACGTCGGGATGGGTCACCGGGCCCATGTGGCCGAGTCCCGCGAAATCGACCGCCTCGACCTGCGGGAGCGCTCGCGTGAGCAGGCGCGCGACGCCGCGCGAAGACGGCGGCGTGTCGCTTCCGGTCATGTAGAGCACCGGGATCCGCAACGTCGCGAACGCCTGCAGCGACGCGGGCTCGCCGAACAGCGCGTCGCCCCAGCCGCGAACGTGGACGATCGATGCGAGGATCGGCGCCTGCCGCGCCTCGGGCATCCGTGCCCAGGCGCCGTCGCCCATCCAGTAGTCGATGAATCGCCGGGCCGCGACCTCGGGGTGCCCCGCGTCGAGTGCGGCGCCGGCGTCGGCGACGGCCGCGCGGATGCCATCGGCGTCGTTCGGCGCCGCAGACTCGGCCTCGAGCAACGAGAACAACGTGGGTTCGTACAGCGCGAGCGCGCGAACGCGCCCGGGCCTCGCGAGCGCAGCGACGAGCGCCACGGCTGCGCCGTACGAGTGGCCGACGAGCACGAACGGCTCGCCGGCCCGCTCGAAGACGGGCTCGAGCAGCGCGGCTTCGTCGCGCAGGCGCACCGGTCGGCCGGTCGGCCACGCCGGCCCCCTGCCCGCTCCGTACGAGTCGGCGGCGAGCACGTGGAAATTCGGCGCCAGGCGATCGATGAGCGCGCGCCACTGGCTCGAACTGCTGGCGTTCGAGTGAACGCAGACCACGCCCGGGCCGGCGCCGGCCTCGCGAAAGTACGGGGCGGGAAGACTTGCCTGCATGGAGCGAACGGCAGTCCGGGGCTACTTGCGCGCCTTCAGCTCGACGTCGATCTGGTCGAGCAGGATCTTCTGCCAGTCGGGCGGGAAGTTCAGCGGCGACAGCACCGGCTTGCTGACGATCTCGACTTCGGTGCTGCGCCGGTCGACCGGCTTGATGAACACGGCGATCCGCTCCCCCCAGCTCCACAGAGTGACCCCGTGCGAGAGTACCAGCCTGCCGCTGGCCTTGTCGCTCTCGACGACCTCGAGCGACTTCGACTTCGCCGCAGCGAGGGTCGCGTCGTAGACCGGCTGATAAGGGTATGCGTAGGTCCGCGTGACGCCCTGTCCCTTCGCCTCCTTGACGGTTTCGGTCGATGCGCAGCCGGCGATGAATGCGGCGACCACGGGTACGGCGAGGTAAGCGAGCCTCATGTTCACTCCTTCGACGGCTGGACGACGAAGACCATGCCGAACGCGCCGATCGACACCGTGCGGTCGTTCACCGTCGTGTACGACGCGACGCCGAGCGGGTGGTACGTCGACGCGAACGCCGCCAGCGCCCCGATGCCGAGGGCCGCGGCGAGCGGGCTGCGCTCGGCAATGGCCTCCCGGATCCTGGCCCGATGCTGCTCGGGAGTCGGGTTGAGCGCGAAGGCCGAGGCGACGACGAGGACGGTGACGACGGCGGTGACGACGTGCGACCTGGACATGGCGGGATCGAAATGGTTCGAGCGGCATTGTGCGCCCGCGGACCGGATCAGCCCGGCGCCGCGGCCGTCGGAGCCTCCCGGCCGAGCATCCATTCCGCCACCGCGAGGTTCGGCAGCCAGCACAGCCACGCGACGACCGCATAGGCGATCCCGAACGGCACGCCGGACACCACGGAGGCGGGCAACCAGAGCCGCAACGTGACCGCAGCGAACGTCAGCGCGAAGTTGCGAATCATCCAGCGGCGGTGCTCGGCGAGGTCGCGGGCGCGTATCGCGCGGTACGCGCGCAGCCCCGTGTACAGCCACGCAAGCGCCAGGCAGGCGAAGCCGAGCCGGGCGACGGGGCCGCCATGGGCGTAGGAAGCGATGAGCAGCCCTGCAAGGCCGCCGACCAGGATGCCGATGCCCAGGTAGCACCGGCCCAGCCAGCGGTGCAGGGCGGGGCGTGCTGCGCGCAGGCGTGCCCAGAACTGCAGCGGCCCGAGGATCAGCGCGACCGAGGAGGCGAACACGTGCACGTAGATGCCGGCGCGCTGCACGTCGGCCGTCGCGAACGTCGTCCGCATGTCCGGGTGCACCGCCGCGCCGAGCGGCAGCAGGGCGTAGGTCGCCAGCGCGTAGGCGGCGACGCCGAGCGAGAGGGCGACGAGGGCCGTGAAGCGGGCAAGGTGCATGGCGTCCGGATTCGGCTGCCGCTGCCTGGCTGCAGACTTTACCGCACGCCGACTCTTCGGGGAGCCGGACATGCGTCAACGAGGCGGCTCGTCCCACCTGCAGCTGCGCTCCATGATCGACGGCTCATCGACCAGTCGGCCGGTCGCCTCGGGCGCCGCGGCGCCCCTTCGAACCACGAGCGCGTGCCGACGGTCGGCGTCGTGCCTGAGGACGTACTCCGTGCCGGCCTCCAGCCGCACGTCGATCGCGTAGCAGCGCATCGATTGGGGCAGCAGCGGCAGGCCGTAGGGCACGCTGCTGGCCCAGAGCAGGTGCTTGCCTGGCTTCACGACGAACGACCAGGTGCGCAATGCGCTCGGAACGCGCACCGGGCGAATCGGCGCGCCGTCCAGGCCACGCAGGATCAGCGGGTTGTCGGGATCGAGGGTCAGCGTCGCCACGGCAGAGGGCGCGCCGGTGGCCGAGCCGTCGAGCGAGACGAGCGAATGCGAAAGCGGCGCGCAGCCGCTTGTCGCCGCTGCGGCCATTGCGGCCCAGAGCGACGCGAGCACGGGACGCCAGCGCCAGCGGCGCTCTCGCGGAGCACGAGCGCTGCTCAGGGCCGGCTCCCCGGGGCGGCCCCTAGCGGGACGGCTCGCCTTCGGCCCATGGAAGCGTGCGCTTCGCGAACTCGCCCTGTCCGGTGAAGAGCAGGAAGAGGTACGACCCGAGACAGAAGCGCCCGAAGATCAGCGCTGCCAGCGCGGCGAGCAACAGGCTCTCCAGCGTCCACGCGAGCGTCGTCCAGCCGTAGAGCAGCGACCACCCGATCGCGAGCATGAACGTGCCCGCCATCGCCTGCGCGAACCGGCGCGGTCCGGGGGCCGGGCCGAGCCGGGGCTGGCCCTTCGGCGTCGCGACCAGCGCGTTGTAGGCGGCGTCGAACGGATTGAGTCGCGGCAGGACCACGTTCCACCACAGCAGCGCCGACAGCGCGAGGAACCATGCCGGCGACTGCGTCGCCAGTCCGACCAGGACCAGGACGCCGATGGCCCGCGGCTGCCACATCAGGGCCGGGTATTGATACGCGCAGGACGCGGGCGTCGCTTCCCGCAAGCCCTGCTGTCGCACGAAGTTCAGGTCGGCCGCCATGTGATCCCTCCCCAGGCTGCTGCCGCGTCGCGACCGGCGCGAGCCGGTCGAGAAGCGCATCGCCCCGCAGCGTGATCCCGTTCGCGGCCCTGATCAAGCCCCGGGGTCGGGCCGGTGCTCGTCGCGCAACGGGGCGTCGCTGCGAGCGTGCTGCCGCACACCCGGGGTCTCGCTGCTCGGCGTGAACGCACTCGCGCGCGCGGTTTCGATCGGCCGCACCTCGAAGGCGAGGCCGACGGCGAGGCACGGATTCCCGGCGGCGATCGTGGCCGCCTCTTCCAGGCTGCCGGCCACGATGAACCAGTAGCCGCCGATGACCTCCTTCGCTTCCGTGAACGGGCCGTCGGTGACGCCGCTCCTCGAGACCAGCTTCGCGTCGACCGCGAGCCGCTGCCCGGGCTTCATCTTCCCTTCGTCGAC
>CALMSQ010000278.1:0-5126 GCA_937872345.1 uncultured Burkholderiales bacterium
AAGCAGGCGCTGCTCGCGGTGCTCGACACGGTGCGCGACGAGTCCGGCAAGGACGCGCCGGTGCGCCTGGTGTTCGAACCGAAGACCTCGCGCATCGACCAGCAGGAGCTGTTGCGCGTATTGCGCGCGCACACCAGCCTCGAGGCTGGCGTGCCGATGAACCTGGTGATGATCGGCGTCGACGGCCGGCCGCGCCAGAAGGGCCTGGCCGAGATCCTCGCCGAGTGGTGCGAGTTCCGCGTTCGCACGGTCACGCGCCGCACCGGGCACCGGCTCGGCAAGGTCGGCGACCGGATCCACATCCTCGAGGGCCGGCAGCTGGTCCTGCTGAACATCGACGAAGTGATCCGCATCATCCGTGAATCCGACGAACCGAAGGCGGCGCTCATCGCCGCGTTCGGGCTCAGCGACCGGCAGGCCGAGGACATCCTCGAGATCCGGCTGCGCCAGCTGGCGCGGCTCGAGGCGATCCGCATCGAGCAGGAGCTCGCCGAATTGCGCGCCGAGCGCGAGTCGCTCGAGGCGCTGCTCGCCAGCCCGGCAGCGATGCGCCGGCAGGTGGTGCGCGAGATCGAGTCCGACGCGAAGCAGTACGGCGACGCGCGGCGCACGCTGATCGAGGCGGCGGAGCGGACGACCGTCGAGCTCAGGGTCGCCGAGGAGCCGGTGACCGTCATCGTCTCCGAGAAGGGCTGGGTGCGTGCGCGCCAGGGGCATGGCCACGATGCGACGCAATTCGGCTACAAGGCCGGCGATGGCCCGTACGGCGCGTTCGAGGTGATGACTACCGACCAGCTGTTCGCGATCGCGACCAATGGCCGGGTCTACTCGGTGCCGGTGTCGCAGTTGCCGTCGGCGCGCGGCGACGGGGCCCCGATCACCAGCTTCGTCGAGCTCGAGCCGGGGTCGCGGATCGATCACGCGTTCGCTGCGCCGTCGGGCACCGGCGTGCTGCTGGCCACCCGCCGCGGCAACGGCATGCTGTGCCAGGCAGCCGACCTGGTCGGGCGCACCCGCCAGGGCAAGAGCTTCGTGACGGTCGACGCCGACGACGCGCCGCTGCGTCCGGCGCTGTTCACGCCCGGGATGTCCCGCGTGCTCTGCGTGTCGGCCGAGGGCAAGGCGCTGGTGTTCGGGCTGGGCGACGTGAAGGTGCTGCGCAACGGCGGGCGCGGCGTGATCCTGATGGGACTCGATCCGAAGGACACGCTGCGGCAGGCGATCGTGTTCGGCGAGACCGGCGTGCGCGTGCGCGGCACTGCGCACCGCGGCGGCAAGGCGGTAGAGCGGGTGTTCGGCGCGACGGCGCTCGAGGCCTGGGCGGGGGCGCGCGCGCGCAAGGGGCGCTTCCTCGAGCCGCGCGTGAGGGACGCGGTGCTGGAGTGCGCGAAGTGAACCTGCGCCCGATGATGTTCGAAGCGCGCGATGCGGCGGCCGGGCCGCGTGGCGGGCCCGCGGCGCGATCCGGCGCTTGTGGGCGCGGGCTGCCCCGTCAGCTGACGAGCTCGCCCGAGATGCAGACGACCGCGGCGCCGCCGATCTCGATGCCGTCGGCGTCGTAGCGCACGTCGACCCATCCGTCGCGGCCGACTGCCCGGCCCTGGCGCGCCCGATACGCGCGGGGCACGCCGCGCTCGCGAAGGTAGGCGGCCACGCAGCCGTTGCCCGAGCCGCACACCGGGTCCTCGACGATGCCGTGCGCCGGGGCGAACGAGCGGACCTCGTACGCGGCGACGTCTGGGCGCAACGACTCGCCGAACACGGTGACGCCGCCCAGGCCGAGCTCGCGCGACAGCCTGGCAACCGCGTCGACGTCGGGCCGCAACGACAGGACTGCCTCGTCGGAAGCGAGTTCGGCGATCAGCCACACCGGACCCACGTCGACGACGCGCGGCTCGGCCACCGCGGCGGCGCCCAGCGCGCGCTCGAGCGACGCTCGCGCCGACGGGTCGATCGCGCGCAGGCGGGGCTGCGGCATGCGCAGCCAGAGTCGGCGAAGCGCAGGCCCGGCCGGCGCGGCGGGCTCCCAGGTGGCGGTCTCCCCCTTGGCGGGCTCGATCGCGATCGGCACGAGGCCCGCCTCGCACTGCTGCACAAGTTGTCCGTCGCGCGGACGCACGCGCCCGGACTGCAGCAGCGCCCAAGCCGAGCCGATCGTCGGATGGCCCGCGAACGGCAGCTCGGCGCCCGGCGTGAAGATCCGCAGCCGATAGTCGGCCCGGGGATCGTCCGGCGCAAGCACGAAGGTCGTCTCCGACAGGTTGGTCCAGCGGGCGATCGCCTGCATGGCCTTCGCGTCGAGTCCGCCGGCGTCGAGCACCACCGCGACCGGATTGCCCAGGTAGGGACGATCGGTGAACACGTCGACCTGCATGAACGGGCGCGAAGTCATGTCGGGGCTCCTGGTTCGATCGACGCGGGCGGCGCGGCCCGGCGGCCCGGCACGGGTTCCGCCGGACGAGCGGACAGTGTAGTCTGTGCCGCATGTACAGTGCCGGTACAGTGACTCCGCCGCAGCCGCCGTCGTTCCTCAGCCCGCGCAGCGATCGTACGCTGGTGGAGCAGATCGTCGACTGGTACGCGGCGCGCATCGACGAGCGGGTGATCCGGCCGGGAACCCGGATGCCGTCGGTGCGCCAGTTCGCGGCCGGGCACGGGGTGTCGCGCTTCACCGTGGTCGAGGCCTACGACCGGCTGATCGCGCGCGGTTACCTCGAGTCGCGTCGTGGCTCGGGTTTCTTCGTGCGCGAGCGCAGCGTGCAGGCCGCGCTGTCGGCTGCCCGGGCGTGGGCCGAGGCGCCGGCGCCGGGCCTCGACGTCGTCTGGCTGTTGCGCAACATGTTCAAGAAGCTGCCCGCTCGCGACATGCCGGGCGCCGGCGTGCTGCCGCCCGACTGGCTCGACGACTCGCTGATCGCCGCCAGCCTGCGCGCGCTCGGACGGCGCAACGCCAGCGCCTACCTCGACTACGGGGAGCCGCAGGGATACCTGCCGCTTCGCCAGCAGTTGCAGCTGAAGCTGGCCGAGAACGGCATCGCGGCCGCGCCCGAGCAGATCCTCACCGTCAACGGCGTCTCGCAGGGGCTGGACCTGGTCGCGCAGCACTTCGTGCAGCGCGGCGACACGGTGCTGGTCGACGAGCCGTCGTGGTTCCTGATGTTCGGCCGCTTCGCCTTGCTCGGCGCCCGCGTGATCGGCGTGCCGCGGCTCGCGGACGGTCCCGACGTCGAGCGGCTGCGGGCGCTGGCGGCCGAGCACCGGCCGAAGCTGTTCATCACCGTCTCGGTGCTGCACAACCCGACCAGCACCGCGACCAGCGGCGCCAGGGCGTTTCAGGTCCTGCGACTCGCCGAGGAGTTCGGCTTCACCGTGGTCGAGGACGACGTGAATTGCGACCTCCACCCGGGCCCGTCGGTGCAGCCCTGCGTCCGCGTCGCGTCGCTCGACCAGTTGCACCGCGTGGTCTACCTCGGCGGCTTCTCGAAGTCGCTGGCCGCCAACCTGCGCGTCGGCTTCGTCGCCTGCGATGCAGCGCTGGCGCGGGCCCTGACCGACCTGAAGATGCTGGTGGGATTGACCAGCCCCGAATTCGGCGAGCGTGTCGTCTTCCGGGTGCTGTCCGAGGGGCACTACCGGCGCCACCTCGACCGGCTGCGCGCGCGCCTGGCGGCTGCGCAGGAGCCCGCGCTGCGCGCGATCGAGCGCCTCGGCCTGCGGCCGTTCGCGACACCCGGCGTCGGCATGTTCGTCTGGGCCGACGCGGGCATCGACACCAACCCGGTCGCCCGCGCGATGCTCGACCGGGGCTACCTGATGGCGCCCGGGAGCCTGTTCCTGCCCGACCAGCGTCCGAGCACGTGGATGCGGTTCAATATCGCCAACAGCACGAACCCGGCGATGCTCGCGGCGCTGGACGCGACGCTGCAGGCGGCGGGCGGACGCCCTTGAACTGGCGGTGAACGGCCCCATCTGGGGGCCGGCGCGGGGCCGCGCGACGGATCGAGCGGGCGCACGCGTCCGGGGATTCGCCGGACGCACGGGCCGCGAAGGGCAAACCGGACCACAGATGGGTGCGAAATGGGTGCGATGAAGGAAACGCTGGGATTCCAGACCGAGGTGAAGCAGCTGCTGCAGCTGATGATCCATTCGCTGTACAGCAACCGCGAGATCTTCCTGCGCGAGCTGGTGTCGAACGCCTCCGACGCCTGCGACAAGCTGCGTTTCGAAGCCCTCGACCGGCCCGAGCTCTACGAGGGCGACGCCGAACTGGGCATCCGCATCGAGATCGACCCCGCGGCGCGCACGCTGACGGTGTCCGACAACGGCATCGGGTTGTCCCGCGACGAGGCCGTCGAGCACCTCGGCACGATCGCGCGCTCCGGGACTCGCGAGTTCTTCGGCAGGCTGTCGGGTGACCAGGCGAAGGACGCGCAGCTGATCGGCCAGTTCGGGGTCGGCTTCTATTCGGCCTTCATCGTCGCCGACCGGGTCACCGTGATCTCGCGGCGCGCCGGGCTGGCGGCGGGCGAGGCGGTGCGCTGGGAATCCGACGGCAGCGGCGAGTTCTCGGTCGAGACGATCGAAAAGGCGGGGCGCGGCACCGACGTGATCCTGCACCTGCGCGGCGGCAAGGCCGGCGCGTCCGAGGGCGAGGGTGGCGCGGCCGGCGACGAGCCGGGTTTCGACGACCTGCTGTCGGCCTGGACCATCAAGTCGATCGTGCGCCGCTACTCCGACCACATCTCGCTGCCGATCCGGATGCGCAAGGAGCAATGGGACGCCGACGCGAAGCAGATGCGCGCGACCGACGAATGGGAGACCGTGAACCAGGCGAGCGCACTGTGGGCGCGGCCCAGGTCGGAGCTCGACGACGAGCAGTACCGTGCGTTCTACAAGCACCTGTCGCACGACGACGGCGAGCCGCTCGCCTGGACGCACAATCGCGTCGAGGGGCGCACCGAGTACACGCAGCTGCTGTACGTGCCGTCGAGCGCGCCGTTCGACCTCTGGGACCGCCAGCGGCGCAGCGGCGTTCGCCTGTACGTGCGTCGCGTGTTCATCATGGAGGACGCCGAGCAGCTGCTCCCGGCGTGGCTGCGCTTCGTGCGCGGCGTGATCGACTCGAA
>CALMSQ010000279.1:0-3021 GCA_937872345.1 uncultured Burkholderiales bacterium
TCCATGTGGAAGCAAACCGCGCAGCACTGGTGGTCGATCACCCGCGAAGCCGTCAAGCTCTGGCTCGACAGCAACGCGTTCAGCCACGCCGGGGCGCTGGCGTTCTATACGCTGTTCTCGCTGGCTCCGGTCGTCATCATCGCGGTCTCGGTGATCGGGATCGTGATGGGCGAGCAGGCCGCGCAGGGCCACATCGTCGCGCAGCTGCAGGACGTGATGGGCCACGAGGCGGCCCGGGCGGTCGAGCAGGCGGTCGCGCGCTCGCGCATCGAGGAGTCCGGATTGCTGCCCACGCTGCTCGGCGTGGCGGCGCTGCTCGCCGGCGCCACGACGGTCTTCGGGCAGATGCAGTCGTCGCTGAACGCGATCTGGGGCGTCGCCGCGCGGCCGCATCGCAACAACCTCTTCGCGCTCGTGAAGAATCGCCTGCTGTCGCTGACGGTCGTGCTGGCGATCGGCTTCGTGCTGCTGGTCTCGCTGTTGCTTGGCGTCGTGCTGCGCGCGGTGCTCGAGTTCACCGACCGCTTCGTGCCCGCGATTGCCGCGCTGTTGAGCGGCAGCGAGGTGCTCGTTTCGCTGCTGTCGGCGGCGCTGCTGTTCGGCGCCGTCTTCAAGGTGCTGCCCGACGTCGTGCTGCACTGGCGCGACGTGGTCGTCGGCGCGCTGGTCACCGCGGTGCTGTTCTCGGTCGGCCGTTGGGGCATCGCCGCCTATCTGGCGCACACGGCGACGGCGTCGACCTACGGCGCCGCGGGCTCGGTGGTGCTGATCCTGTTGTGGGTCTACTACTCGTCGCTGATCCTTCTGTTCGGTGCTGCGTTCACGAAGGCGCACCTGCTGGCGCGCGGGCGTGCCGTGGTGCCGCGCAATACGGCGGTGCTGGTCAGGCGCGAGCTGGTCACCGAACAGCCCGGCTGAACACCTTGCCGACGAGCTCGCGTCGGCTTCGAACGCCTGTCTTCTCGAAGATCGCGGTGAAGTGCTCCTGCACCGTGTACGGCGAGATGCCGAGCGCTGCTGCGATCTGCTTGGTCGAGAGGCCTTGCAGAAGGTGGTAGCGCATCATCTCGCTCTCGCGTTTCGTCAGGCCGTAGGCGGCGGCGATGTCGGGCGCCAGGGTGCGCGGTCGCGCACGCTCCACGATGACGGCGATCTGCCGCCGCGCCGAGCCCTCGAGCAGGCAGCCGTGCAGCCCAAGCGACGAGCCATGCGGCGTGCCCACCCGCGCGTGCAGGCCCGGGCCGCGGGCCGAGGCGAACCTGGGATTGCTGCTCGACGAGTGCGAGCGCTTCGCCGCGGGCCGCTCCGCGGAGTGGCTGGTCGCCGGCGCGCGTCTGCTGCGTATCGAGGGCGATCGCGTCGATCGAGGCGCGACGCATCGTGCGGATGTGCGTCTCCCCGGGCGGCCCGGAGCGTGTGCCGCAGGCGGCCTGCGCGATTCGGTCGAGGCATCAGCTTGCTCGCGAACGGCCGGACGGGTCGGTGTCCGCTCCCCAGTGGCGAAGTCGACGAATTGCGCGTGATGCCCGTCGAAGGGCTCGGCCGTTGGTGCAATGGTCTCGGTGGAGCGACCGCCATAGCATCGCTCGGAATCACTTGTCATATGTATCCCATAGGATACATAATTGCCGTGCGCGCCCTCACCACGAATGTCTATCTCGACTGGATCAATGGCCTGAAAGACGTCGTCGTTCGCGCGCGTATCCAGGTGCGTGTCGATCGCCTGGTGCACGGCAACCCTGGGCAGCACCGCCGACGTGCGGCGGGCGTTTCCGAACTGAAGATCGATGTGGGTCCCGGGTATCGCGTCTACTACCTATCGCGGGGCGACGCGCTCGTCGTGCTTCTGGCGGGCGGGGACAAGTCGAGCCAGCAGCGGGATATCGAATTGGCGATGGAACTCGCCAGGAATGTGGGGAACGAGTCGGAATGGTGAAAGCAGCAGTCAAGCCCAAGCCGAGAGTGAGGACCGTCCGCTATGACGTCGCCGAACAACTGCGCGATCCCCGAGAGATGGCCGCTTACCTCGACGCATGGCTGCAGGATGCCCCTGACGACGCGGGCGGCATCGTTCGCGCACTGGGCGACATCGCGCGTGCGCAAGGGATGACGTCGGTCGCGCGCGCCACGGGCCTGGGCCGCGAGAGCCTGTACAAGGCGCTCGATACCGCCGGAAACCCGAGCTTCGCGACGGTTCTGAAGGTCGTCCGGGCGCTCGGGCTTCGCTTGCGCGTCGAAGCGAGCTAGACGCGAGCGCGCCCGGGTCCGACCTTGCCTCGACTGCGCCGGATTCGCGCGTGCGTTATGCCGGGATCGTCAAGCCCCTGGCCACCGCCGGCCGCTCGACGAACGCCGCCAGCGCTCGGGCCACTTCCCTGAACTCGCCGAACCCGACCAGCTCGCCCGCCTCGTAGAACCCGACCAGGTTGCGCACCCACGGGAAGGTCGCGATGTCGGCGATCGTGTAGTCGTCGCCCATGATCCACTTGCGGCCTGCGAGCCGCTGCTCGAGCACCTTCAGCAGCCGCTTCGCCTCGGCGACGTAGCGATCGCGCGGGCGTTTGTCCTCGAAGTCCTTGCCGGCGAACTTCGTGAAGAAGCCCACCTGGCCGAACATCGGACCGATGCCGCCCATCTGGAACATCAGCCACTGGATCGTTTCGTAGCGGGCGGCGGGGTCGGCCGGCAGGAACGACTCGCGTCCTTCGCGCGCACACTTCTCGGCGAGGTAGATCAGGATCGCGCCCGACTCGAAGAGGCCGAGCGGCTTGCCGCCCGGCCCGTTCGGATCGACGATCGCCGGAATCTTGTTGTTCGGGTTCAGCGACAGGAACTCGGGCGACAGCTGCTCGTTCTCCTGGAAGCTCACCAGGTGCGGCTCGTAGGGCAGGCCGGTTTCCTCGAGCATGATCGAGACCTTGACGCCGTTCGGCGTCGGCCGCGAATAGAGCTGGATGCGGTCGGGGTGGCGCGCGGGCCACTTCTTCGTGATCGGGAAGGAAGAGAGGTCGTTCATGGCTG
>CALMSQ010000280.1:0-7740 GCA_937872345.1 uncultured Burkholderiales bacterium
CAGCTGAACGCGTCGATGTCGAAGATGGCCGCCGCGTCGGGCACGGTCTCGCCGGTCTCGGCGGTCGGCCTGCTCGGCCGCCAGGTGCTGGTCGCCGCCGATTCGGTCGACTGGCCGGGCTCCGCCTCCGCGGCGTCGGGCGCCGATCCGGCCGCCTCGGCGGCGGCGCCGCTGCGGCTGGGCTTCCAGCTGCCGGCTGCGGCGAAGGCAGTGCGCGTCGAGCTGGTCGACACGGCGGGCCGGGTCGTCTTCACGCACGAGGCCACCGACGCGCAGGCCGGCGTCGGCATGTTCGAATGGAACGGCGTCGGAACCGACGGCTCGAGCGCCGCGGCCGGCACCTACCGGCTGCGCGCGTCGGCGCTGGGCTACGACGGCGCCGCACTGGCCGTCGAGGCACTCGCGCCGGCGCGCGTGACCGCCGTCTCGCAGGCGAGCGACGGCGCCCGCGTCGAACTGGGCGGCCGTGCCGCGCAGCCGGCGTCGGCGATCCGCGCGGTGCTCTGACAGCGGCGCGGCCCGCAACCCCACCTCCGATCAGCGACTTCCCCGACCCGAACCCTCTTTTCGACAGGAGCGCCACATGTCCTTCCAGCAGGGTCTCAGCGGCCTGAATGCCGCCTCCCGCAACCTCGACGTCATCGGCAACAACGTCGCCAACGCCAACACGGTCGGCGCGAAGTCTTCGCGCGCCGAGTTCGCCGACGTCTACGCGACCTCGCTCTACGGCGCCGGCGGCAGCGGGTTCAACGGCATCGGCGTGACCGTCGCCGACGTCACCCAGCAGTTCACGCAGGGCGACATCAGCACGACCAACAGCGCGCTGGACATGGCGATCAACGGACGCGGCTTCTTCCGGATGTCCAACGACGGCGAGCTCACCTACACGCGCAACGGCCAGTTCCAGCTCGACAAGGACGGCTACATCGTCAACGCACAGGGCGGCCGGCTGACCGGCTTCCCGGCCGACGCCAACGGCGTGGTCAACATCGGCGTGCCCACCGAGCTTCGCCTGCAGACCGGCGATGTCGCGCCGCGCGCCACCGATGCCGGCGCGATCGGCGCCAACCTCGACGCCGGCGCCACCGCGCCGACGACGCCGTTCAGCCTGGCCGATGCGAGCAGCTACAACGGCGCGACCTCGCTGGCGGTCTACGACTCGCAGGGTGCCGCGCACACGGTCGCGGTGTACTTCCGCAAGGTCTCGGACAACAACTGGGACGTCTACGCGGCCGCCGACGGCACGCAGCTCGGCGCGGGCGCGCTCGGCAGTTTCTCGTTCGGCGCCGATGGCCGGCTCGCGGCCGCGTCGCCCACTTCGGTGACGGTCAACGTGCCGGTCCCGGCAGCGGTCGGCGGCAACCTGCCGGTGCCGATCGACCTGTCGCGCCTCACCCAGTTCGGTTCGGCATTCTCGGTGTCGGAGCTGTCGCAGACCGGCTACGCCGCCGGCCGGCTGACCGGCTTTTCGGTCGCGTCCGACGGCACGGTGCTGTCGCGCTACACGAACGGACAGACGCTCGCGCAGGGCCGGGTGGTGCTGGTCAACTTCACCAATCCGCAGGGCCTGCAGTCGCTGGGCGGCAACCAGTGGGCCGAGACCGCGGACTCGGGCGTGCCGATGGCCGGCTCGCCGGGCGCCGGCAGCCTCGGCGTGATCCAGTCGGGCGCGCTCGAGCAGTCGAACGTCGACCTGACCGCCGAACTGGTGAACATGATCACCGCGCAGCGCGTCTACCAGGCGAACGCGCAGACGATTCGCACGCAGGACCAGATCATGCAGACGATCGTCAACCTGCGTTGATCGGGCCAGGCCGCGAGCGCAGCGACGCCGCTGCGCGCGGCGCCCGCACGGAGCAAGCATGGACCGGATGATCTACCTGTCGATGAGCGGGGCCAAGGCGCTGATGCAGCGCCAGGACGCGCTGGCGCACAACCTGGCCAACGCGTCGACCGACGGTTTTCGCGCCGACCTGATGGCGTTTCGTGCCGTCCCCGGAAGGCAGGACGGCACCGCCACGACCCGTGTCTGGGCGCTCGAGGCGAGCGCGGGCTTCGACCCGCAGTCGGGCCCGATCCGCGAGACCGGCCGCGCGCTCGACGTCGCGGTGCGCGGCGAGGGCTGGTTCGCGGTGCAGCCCGCCGACGGGGGAGAGGCGTACACGCGCGAGGGATCGTTCGAGATCGGCGCCGACGGCACGCTGCAGACGCGCCGCGGCCAGCTCGTGCTCGGCGACGGCGGCCCGCTGACCATTCCGCCCAACGCCGAGGTGGCGATCGGCGCCGACGGCACCGTCAGCGCCAAGCTGGCAGGGCAGCCGCCGTTCGAGGTCGGCCGCCTGAAGCTGGTCAACCCGCCGCCGGCCGCGCTTCGCAAGGGCGCCGACGGGCTGCTGCGCAGCGCCGACGGCGAGCCTGCCGCTTCCGATCCCGCGGTGCGCATCGTCGCGGGCGCGGTCGAGGGCAGCAACGTGAACGTGGTCGAGGCGATGGTCGGAATGATCGCGCTCGCGCGCCAGTTCGAGCTGCAGACGCGGCTGATGCAGACCGCTGAAACCAACGAGCAGAAGGCAGCGCAGCTGCTGACGCTGAAGGGATAGGTGACGCCATGATCCGATCGCTGTGGATCGCCAAGACCGGGCTCGACGCGCAGCAGACGCAGCTCGACACGATCTCGCACAACCTCGCCAACGTCGCGACCAACGGCTACAAGCGCTCGCACGCGGTGTTCGAGGACCTGCTGTACCAGAACCTGCGGCAGGCCGGTGGCCAGGAGACGCAGCAGAACGTGCTGCCGACCGGCCTGCAGCTCGGCACCGGGGTGCGCACCGTCGCCACCGCGCGCCTGTTCACGCAGGGCAACCTGCAGAAGACCGACAACACCTTCGACATGGCGATCAACGGCAACGGCTTCTTCAGCGTGCAGATGCCCGACGGCAGCATCGCGTACACGCGCGACGGGTCGTTTCGCGTCGACGCGACCGGGCAACTGGTGACCTCCAGCGGCATGCCGATGTCGCCGCCGATCGTGATTCCGCCGAACGCGACCAGCGTCACGGTCGGCGCCGATGGCGTCGTCTCGGTGATGCAGGCCGGCCAGCCGAACCCGGTGCAGGTCGGGCAGGTGCAGCTCACGACTTTCGTCAATCCGGCCGGCCTCGATCCGCGCGGCCAGAACCTGTTCACCGAGACCGCGGCCTCGGGCGCACCGACGGTCGGGACGCCCGGCAGCAACGGCGCCGGCATCCTGAACCAGGGCTACGTCGAGACCTCGAACGTCAACGTGGTCGAGGAGCTGGTCGCGATGATCCAGACGCAGCGCGCCTACGAGATCAACTCGAAGGCAATCCAGACGTCGGACCAGATGCTGGCCCGGCTGTCGCAACTGTGACGGAGGCGGGAATGCGCGTTCCGATCCGCTCGCGCCGGCTGCTCGCGTTGCTCGCCGCCGCCTCGCTCTCGGGGTGCTTCGCGACCACGCCGCGCGTGGCGGTGCTCGAGCCGACCACGGTGCGCCCGGAGCCGACGACGGCCACTGCGGCCGCGGCCGCCGCGGCGCGCGCGCCGCTGGCCAACGGCGCGATCTACCACCCGTCCAGCCATCGGGGGTTGTTCGAGGACCGGCGCGCCCGGCTCGTCGGCGACCTGCTGACGATCCAGATCCAGGAGAAGACCACCGCGCGCAGCAGCTCGAACAGCAGCGTCGACCGGAAGGGCAGCGTCGACGGCTCGATCTCGCGTCTGCCGTTCGTTCCGCAGACCTCGAGCCTGATGCCGAAGCTCGGCGTCGCCGGCGAGTCGAGCAACACCTTCGAGGGCAAGGGCGCGACCGGCTCCGAGAACCTGTTCACCGGAACGATCACGGTGACCGTCGTCGAGGTGCTGCCCAACGGCAACCTCGTCGTCTCGGGCGAGAAGCAGGTGGGCATCAACCAGAACGTCGAGGCGCTGCGCTTCTCGGGCGTGGTGAATCCGGCGACGGTGCTGCCGGGCAACATCGTGAGCTCCACGCAGGTCGCCGACGCGCGGCTCGAGGTGCGCGGCCGCGGCGATATCGACAGCGCGCAGACCGTGGGCTGGCTCGCGCGCTTCTTCCTCAGTTTCCTGCCGATCTGAGCGGCGACGGACGACACCATGAAGACGACCCGACGAATCCTGCGCGCGCTGCTCGCGCTCGCGCTCGCGGCCGGCGCCTGCGCGCCGGCGATGGCCGAGCGAATCAAGGAGCTCGCGAGCATCCAGGGCGTGCGCCCGAACCAGCTGATCGGCTACGGCCTCGTCGTCGGACTCGACGGCAGCGGCGACCAGACGACGCAGGCGCCGTTCACGGTCCAGAGCCTGCAGTCGATGCTGTCGCAACTGGGGGTGCAGTTGCCGCCCGGGATCACGCCTCAGCTGCGCAATGCCGCGGCGGTGATGGTCACCGCGCAGCTGCCGCCGTTCGCGCAATCCGGGCAGCTGATCGACGTGACCGTCTCGTCGCTGGGCAACGCGAAGAGCCTGCGCGGCGGCACGCTGCTGCTCACTCCGCTGCGCGGCGCGGACGGCCAGGTCTACGCGATGGCGCAGGGCAACCTGGTGGTCGGCGGCGCGGGCGCTTCGGCCGCCGGCAGCAAGGTGCAGATCAACCACCTGAGCGCCGGCCGGGTTCCGGGCGGCGCCACCGTCGAGCGGGTGGTGCCCAACCACACGCTCTCGGCCGACGTCATCCACATCGAGCTGAACGACACCGACTTCGGCACCGCGCGCCGCGTGGCCGACGTGATCAACGCGCGCGCGCTGCCCGGCCAGGGGCCGACCGTGGTTGCCGAGCCGCTCGACGCGCGGGTGATCCGCGTGCAACTGCCGGCCGACTCGACGATGCGGGTGGCGTTCCTCGCCGAGCTGGAGAACCTCGAGGTGCGGCTGCCGCAGCCGGTCGCGAAGGTGATCGTCAACGCGCGCACCGGCTCGGTGGTGATGAACCAGTCGGTGACGCTGACGCCCAGCGCGGTGGCGCACGGCAACCTCGCGGTCACCGTCCAGACGACGCCGGTCGTCAGCCAGCCGAACGCCTTCGCTCAAGGTTCGACGGTCGTGGCCGAAAAGGCCGATATCACGATCCGCCAGGACGGCGGCGCGCTGATGATGCTGGAGGGGTCGGCGAAGCTGGCCGACGTCGTCAAGGCGCTGAACAGCCTCGGCGCGACTGCGCAGGATCTGATCGCGATCCTGCAGGCGCTGAAGGCGGCAGGAAGCCTGCGAGCGGAGCTGGAGATCATCTGATGGCGTTGCCGGCGATACCGGCGCAGGGACTGGCTCTCGACGCGCGCGCGCTGGACGGGCTGCGCCGCGACGCGTCCGCCGATCCGCGCGCGGCGCTGCGCCAGGCCGCCGGCCAGTTCGAGGCGCTGTTCATGCAGCAACTGCTCAAGAGCATGCGCGAGGCGATGCCCAAGTCGGGCATGTTCGGCGGCACCGGCCACGACACCTACGTCGGGATGCTCGACCAGCAGCTGTCGCAGTCGCTGGCCGGTCGTCCGGGCGGGCTGGCCGAGACGATCGCGCGGCAGCTCTCGCGCCAGCTGGCCCCGGCCGGCACCGGCGCGCAGGCCGCCACGCCGGCCGCTGCGCCCGGCGGGCCGCGGTCGTTCCCGGTGCGCCCGTCGCCGTCGCTCGACCCGCAGGCGGCCGAGAAACTGAAGGATTCGCTGTCCCGGCGCCTCGACGGATCGCAGGCGGGGTTCGTCGCGCGGATGTGGCCGCACGCACTGGCCGCGCAACGCAGCACCGGCGTGCCGGCGGCCTTCGTCGTCGGTCAGGCGGCGCTAGAGTCGGGCTGGGGACGGCAGGAGATTCGCCACTCCGATGGCCGCAGCGCGCACAACCTGTTCGGCATCAAGGCCGGCTCCGGCTGGAAGGGCGCGACCGTCGAGGTCGCGACGACCGAGTACGTCGACGGCAAGGCACAGCGCACCGTCGAGCGATTCCGGGCCTACGGTTCGTACGAAGAGGCGTTCCGCGACTGGGCGTCGCTGATGTCCGCCAACGCGCGATACGCGCCGGTGCTGCGCGCCGGGCAGTCCGTCTCGGGCTACGCGAGCGGCATGCAGCGCGCCGGTTACGCGACCGATCCGCGCTACGGCGAGAAGCTCGAGCGCACCATCAACCAGACGCTGATGCTCGGGCGTCTGACGACATGAAGGAAGCGGCGCCATGTCCGGACTGATCGGCGTCGGCCAGAGTGCGCTGCTCGCGGCCTACGCGCAGCTGCAGACCACCGGCCACAACATTGCCAACGCCAACACCCCCGGCTACAGCCGCCAGGACGCCGTGCTCGCCACGGCCGGCGGCCAGTACACCGGCGGCGGCTTCCTGGGCTTCGGCGTCGACGTCGTGACGGTGCAGCGCCGCTACGACCAGTTCGTCGCGGCCGAGCTCTCGGCGTCGATCGCGAGCGCTTCGGCGGACACGGCGCGCGCCGAACAACTCGCACGCATCGACAACCTGCTGGCCGATACCGACAACGGCATCGGCGTGGCGATCGACGATTTCAATGCGGCGCTCGCCGACCTGGCTAACCGGCCGTTCGACGCGAGCGCCCGGCAGGCGGTGCTCGCGCGCGCCGATGCGCTCGCCTCGCGCGTGCAGACGGTCGACGCGCGGCTGACCCAGTTCGGTCGGGACGCCGACGACCGGATCGGACAGGCGGTCACGACGGTCAACGACCTGCTCGGGCGCGTGGCGCGCCTGAACGACCGCATCTCGGCGAGCGCCGGCAGCGGCCAGCCGCCGAACGACCTGCTCGACGAACGCGACCAGGTGCTGCGCGAACTCAACGGCTACCTGAAGGCGACGGCGTACACGCAGGCCGACGGCACCGTCACGGTCTTCGCCGCCGGCGGCGAGGGGCTGGTGGTCGGCAATCGGGCATCGAACCTGGTTGCCGAGCCGGATCCGCTGGACCCGACGCGCCGGCGCGTCGTCATGGTGTCCGGCGCGACGCGCCTGCCGATGAGCGCCGACACGCTGGGCGGCGGCTCGATCGCCGGGCTGATGCAGTTCCGCGACCAGGACCTGGAGTCGATCCGCGCGCGGCTGGGCCAACTCGCCGCGGGGATCGCGTCGGCGTTCAACCGCCAGCAGGCGGTCGGGGTCGACGCCACCGGGGCCGCCGGCGAGCCGATGTTCGGCCTCGGGGCGCCGGGCGTCGTCGCCGCGTCGACCAATGCCGGGACGGCGACGCTGGCGGCCAGCGTCGTCGATGGCACGCAGCTCGCCGCGAGCGACTACGCGATCCGCTTCGACGGCGCGCAGTACGTGGTGACACGCGACGCGGACGGCCTGCAGCGCAGCTTCGCCGCGCTTCCGCAGACGATCGACGGCCTGTCGATCGGCCTGTCGGCTGGAACGCCTTCGGCGGGCGACGTCTTCACCGTGCGCAGCGCCACCTCGCTGGCCGCCGGCTTCGCGCGGGTCCTGTCCTCGGGCGCGCGCCTGGCGACCGGCTACGCGGTCAGTGTCGAGCGCGCGGCGAGCAATGCGGGCGACGTGACGGCGAGCAGCTTCGCGGTCGACGCGCCGGATCCGAACCTCGCCCAGCCGGTCACGCTGACCTTCACGTCGGCCACCACCTTCGACGTGACGGGCGTCGGCACCGGCAACCCGACCGGCGTCGCCTACGTGCCGGGCAGCCCGATCTCCTTCAACGGCTGGACGCTCGCGCTGCGCGGCACGCCGCAGCCCGGCGACCGGATCGAG
>CALMSQ010000281.1:0-7740 GCA_937872345.1 uncultured Burkholderiales bacterium
GGACCCAACACAGCGAAGATGGCCCCGCTGATTGAGCGGATATTGCGTCTACACGAGAGGAAGAAGCAATGAGACGGTTTGCACGGACTTCACCGGTGGCCTGGATGGTCGCCGCGGCCATCGCTGGCGCCTCGGGCGCGGCGCTGGCGCAGGAAAAGAAGGTGACCGAGCCCGAGGTGCGCTACCAGGCCGGCAGCTCGCCGCTGGGCCAGGAAGAGATGCACCAGAACATCAATCCGAAGGCCCCGCCGATGACCAGGGCGGAGTTCGACCAGGGCCGCAAGATCTACTTCGAGCGCTGCGCTGGCTGCCACGGCGTGCTGCGCAAGGGCGCGACCGGCAAGCCGCTGACGCCCGACATCACGCTGGCGCGCGGCACCGAGATCCTGAAGACCTTCATCAAGTACGGCTCGCCGGCCGGCATGCCGAACTGGGGCACCTCGGGCGAGCTCACTGACGCCGAAGTCGACCTGATGGCGCGCTACGTCCAGCAGGAGCCGCCGACGCCGCCCGAGTTCGGGATGGCGGACATGAAGAAGACCTGGAAGGTCATCGTGCCTCCCGATCAGCGTCCCAAGAAGAAGATGAACAAATGGGACACCGACAACCTCTTCTCGGTGACGCTGCGCGACGCCGGCGAGGTGGCGCTGATCGACGGTGCGTCGAAGAAGATCATCAACATCGTCAAGACCGGCTACGCGGTGCACATCTCGCGGATCTCCGCGTCGGGACGCTACCTGTACGTGATCGGCCGTGACGCCAAGATCAACCTGATCGACCTGTGGATGGAGAAGCCCGACAACGTCGCCGAGATCCGCGTCGGCCTCGAGGCGCGCTCGGTCGAGACGTCGAAGGACAAGAAGTACGCCGACAAGCTGGCGATCGCGGGCAGCTACTGGCCGCCGCAGTACGTCGTGATGAAGGGCGACACGCTCGAGCCGCTGAAGATCCAGGCGACCCGCGGCATGACCGTCGACACGCAGGAGTTCCACCCCGAGCCGCGCGTGGCCTCGATCGTCGCGATGCACGACAAGCCGCAGTTCATCGTCAACGTGAAGGAGACCGGCAAGGTGCTGCTGGTCGACTACACCGACCTCAAGAACCTGAAGACGACCGAGATCGGCGCCGCGCGCTTCCTGCACGACGGCGGCTGGGACGCGAGCAAGCGCTACTTCCTGGTGGCTGCGAACGAGTCGAACAAGATCGCCGTGATCGACTCCAAGGAAGACAAGCTCGCCGCGCTGGTCGATGTCGGCCGCATCCCGCACCCGGGCCGCGGCGCGAACTTCAAGGATCCGAAGTTCGGTCCGGTCTGGGCCACCGGCCACCTCGGCGACGAGAGCATCGCGCTGATCGGCACCGATCCGAAGGGTCATCCGAAGAGCGCCTGGAAGGTCGTGCGTTCGCTGAAGGCGCAGGGCGGCGGCAACCTGTTCATCAAGACCCATCCGAAGTCGATGAACCTCTGGGTCGACACGCCGCTGAACCCGGACGCCAAGATCGCGCAGTCGATCGCAGTGTTCGACATCAAGAACCTGGACAAGCCGTTCGAAGTGCTGCCGATCGCCGAATGGGCGAAGCTCGGGGAAGGCGCCAAGCGGATCACGCAGCCCGAGTACAACAAGGCGGGCGACGAGGTCTGGTTCTCGGTGTGGAGCGCGAAGAACCAGGAGTCCGCGATCGTGGTCGTCGACGACAAGACGCGCAAGCTGAAGGCCGTGATCAAAGACCCCAAGCTCATCACGCCCACTGGCAAGTTCAACGTCTACAATACGCAGCACGACGTCTACTGACCCGGAGGACCTGACGATGACCCGATCCCTGATGATTCGCCTCGCGCTGGCCGCCACTGCGGCTGGCGTCGCGGTGCCGGCCACGGCCGCCGTCGAAATGGCGAAGAAGTACAACTGCACGGCCTGTCACTCGGTCGACAAGAAGCTGGTCGGCCCCGCGTACAAGGATGTCGCCGCCAAGTACAAGGGCGACGCGTCGGCCGCCGCCAAGCTCGCCGAGAAGGTGAAGAAGGGCGGCTCGGGCGTCTGGGGTCCGGTGCCGATGCCGCCGAACGCCAACGTTCCCGACGCCGACGTCAAGGCGCTGGTCGACTGGATCCTCGCCGGAGCGAAGTAAGCAGGTGGCCGTGAGGCCCGCTTCGAAGGGCGGCTCGTCGAGCCGCCCTTTTTCTTTTGGCCCGCGGGCGCTGCTGGCGTTCGCGTTGATCGGATGCGCGGGCGGCGCGCTCGCCGACGAACTGCCCGGCTCCGGCGCCACCGCCGGCGCCCCCACGCTGCTGGCGCTCGGATCGGGCGGCGCTACCCGGGTCGCGCTCCTCGACTGCGCGAGCGGGCGCGCGCTGGCCGAGGCCGCGGTGCCGGCGGGCCTCGCGGCACAGCCCGTCGTCGCGAGCAGCGGCAGCGCGGTCTACGCGTCGACCCGTGGCCGCGAACTGCTTCGCCTCGCGGTGCCGGCCTTGCGCGAGCAGGCCCGTGCGACGCTCGAATTCGAAGCCGACGTGCTCGCGGTGGCCGACGGGGCCGACGCCCTCGTGCTGGCGGGCGGCCGCGGCCCGGGCGCCCTGTCGGCGCACGACCCGGCGACGCTGGCGCAGCTGCAGCGCTACCTGCTGCCCGAGCCGTTCGCGGTCAGCGCGATCCGCGACCTCCCGGCCCGGCGTCGCTTCGCCGTAGCCTTCTCCGACCTCGACGAAGTCTGGGAGATCGCCTACGGCCGCGACGCGCCGCCGGTGCTGCAGGGCCTGGTGCACGATTACCGCTCCAACGAGGCCGTGCCGCTGCCGGGTCGGCTGACCCCGCGGCGCTTCAAGGTGCCGAGCGCGACGCGCGCGCTGCTCGACGGCCCCGTCGCCTACGAACTCGCGCGGATCGACGCTGCCGGGGCGCTGGGCATCGTGCACCTGGACGTGCGGCGCGAGATCGAGCGCCCTGCGCTGTCGGCCGCGCCGCAGCCTGGCCGGATGGCCGCCTGGCGCGACGGCACGCGCCGCGGCTGGCTGCTCTCCGCGCCGGGCGCCGCCGACGGCGAGCGCCTCGAGAGCGGAGCCTGGAAGGTGACCGGACGCGTGGTCGCGCCGGGCGAGATCCTGGCGATGGCCGCCAGCGCGGGACGGGTGCTCGCCGCCTACGCGGTCGCGGGCGGCGTCGCGGTCGCGGCGGCCGACGTGCCGGGCGGCCGCTTCGGCGAGCCGCTCGCGCGGCTGCGCGCAGCGTCGTTGCCGCTGCGCTTCGTCGCCGGCACCGGCGGGTGCCTCGCGCTCGTCGATCGCGACGACCGCTGGCTCGCCGGCTTCGTCGTGCCGGCCCTCAGGTGAGGAAGCCGCGCAGCCGCTCGGGATCGAGGATCGTGATCTCGGCGCCCTTCACGCTGATCAGCCCCTCGTTGCTCAGCTCGCCGAGAATCCGCGAGAAGTGCTCGGGCGTGAGGTTCAGCCGCGACGCGATGACACCCTTGCTGGTGTCGAGCACGATGCGCACCGGCGACGTCGGCGCCTCGCCGCTGCGGTCGAGGTCGCGCAGCAGGTAGCCGATCACGCGCTGCATCCCCGAGCGCAACGAGTACGCCTCGACGTCGTGCACCAGGCCGACCAGCCTGCGGCTCAGGCCGGCGATCATCCGGCGCGCCAGACGCGGGTCGCGCGCCAGCTCGCTGTCGATGGTCGCCTTCGAGATGTGCAGCAGCAGCGAATCGGCCAGGCACTCGGCGTTGACCGGATAAGGCCGGTCGAGAAACATCGCCGCCTCGCCGAACGACTGCCCCGGCCCGAGGATCTCGATCACCTTCTCGGTGCCCTGCGGCGACAGGAAGCCGAGCTTGACCTGGCCGTACATCACCGCGTGAAAACCCACGCAGGGGTCTCCGCGCTGGAACAGCGTGCGACCCTTCGGCACTCGCAACTCGGTGGTTCCCGCCGCGATCCGGTCGAGTTCGTCGCTGCCCAACTCGTGGAACAGCGCGAGATTGGCCAGGAACGTCCGGGTCATGACTTTGGGTGCGCGCACGGAAACAGGGCCCTCCTTCTGGGCGTTCGGTCGGTGGTTCGGTCCGTCAGGTCGCATTGTGTACCGGATTCGGCCCGCCGCGAGCGGCAGGGTGCACGGCGGGCGGGTGCCCGGCGGTCGAAGCGAGCCGGCCGAGCGCCCAGGCAACGTGCTCGCGCACCAGCGGCGACGGGTCGCCGGCGCGGGCGCGCAGCGCGGCGACCGCCGGCGCGCCACCGGCCGAGTTGCCCAGCGCGACCGCGAGGTTGCGCAGCCAGCGCTCGTGGCCGATCCGGCGGATCGGCGAGCCGGCCAGTTGCGCGTCGAAGCGCTCGGCGCTCCAGCCGAACAGCTCGATGAGCGTCGCCGCGTCGAGCCCGGCGCGCGCGGCGAATTCGCCGGTGGCCTGCGCTCGCGCGAACCGGTTCCACGGGCAGGCGAGCTGGCAGTCGTCGCAGCCATAGATGCGGTTGCCGATCGCCGGGCGCAACGGCTCGGGGATCGCTCCTTTGAGCTCGATCGTCAGGTACGAGATGCACCGGCGCGCGTCGAGCCGGTACGGCGCGACGATCGCGCCGGTCGGGCAGGCGTCGATGCAGCGCACGCACCGCCCGCAGTGGTCGGCGCCGGGCTGCGCGGCGGCGGCCAACGGCAGGTCGGTGTACAGCGTGCCCAGGAAGAAGGTCGAGCCGCGACCGGAGTCGATCAGCAGCGTGTGCTTGCCGCGCCAGCCGAGCCCCGCGCGGCGGGCCAGCTCCACCTCCATGACCGGCGCCGAGTCGCAGAACACGCGATAGCCGAAGGCGCCGACCTCCGACTCGATCCGCGACGCCAGCCGCTGCAGCCGCGCGCGCACCACCTTGTGGTAGTCGCGCCCCAGCGCGTAACGCGACACGTACGCGCGTTCGGAATCGGCCAGCGCGGCCCAAGCCTGGCCCAGCCAACCGGGGTCGGCGGGCGCGTAGTCGATCGTGACCATGATCGCCGTGACCGTGCCCGGAACCAGCTCGGCGGGCCGTGCGCGCTTCGTGCCGTGCCGCGCCATATAATCCATCTCGCCGTGGAAGCCGGCGTGCAGCCAGGCCTGCAGCCCCTCCTCGGCGTCCGACAGGTCGACGTCGGCCACGCCGATCGACCCGAAACCGAGCTCGCGTGCCCAGGCCTGCAACTGTTCGATGCGAAGCTCCACGCCCGGATTCTAGATCGTGTCCAAGGCCGCACCGAACGCGCCGGATCCGCTTTCCGTCGACCCTTCGTCCGGACCGCTGACGCTGGCACTCCCCGACCTGCAGGCGACCGAACGGCTCGCCACCGGGCTCGCCGGGGCGCTCGAGCCGGGCTTCATCGTGTTCCTGTCGGGCGACCTCGGCGCCGGCAAGACCACCTTCACCCGCGCACTGCTGCGCGCGCTGGGCTACGCGGGCCGTGTCAAGAGTCCGACCTTCACGTTGCTGGAATCTTACGAACTATCGAGGTTCCAGTTGTATCATTTTGATTTCTATAGACTCTCCTCCGACAGAGACTGGCTCGATGCAGGGTTCGACGACCTTCTGGGCGGCACGGGCGTGGCGGTCATCGAGTGGCCCGAGCGCGCGGCTGCCAGCCTGCCCCCGCCGGACCTGCGGCTGCGCCTCGATTTCGACGCAGCGCGCGGCGAAGACGCCCGCGTGGCCACGCTCGAAGCCGGGTCGCCGAGAGGGATGGCATGCCTGAGGAGACTTCGCGCGGCAAGCGCCGCCTGCTGAGCCTCGGCGCGCGCTCGGGCGCGGCGCTGGTCGCGTCGCGCGCCGGGCTGGCCGGCGCGTTGCTCGCGCTCGACGTGCCGACGGCGCGTGCCGCGTCGATCCTGGCGGTGCGGGTCTGGCCGGCGCGCGACTACACGCGCGTCACGCTCGAACTCGACGAGCCGCTGAAGTCGACGCAGATGCAGTTGTCGGACCCGCCGCGCCTGGTCGTCGACCTCGAGGGGCTGGAGATCGACCTCGCACTGCGCGAACTGGTCGCGAAGATCCGGCCGGAAGATCCCTACATCCTGCAGGTGCGCGTCGGCCAGAACCGCCCGAAGGTGGCGCGGCTGGTGTTCGACCTCAAGTCGGAAGTCGCACCGCAGCTGTTCACGCTCGCGCCGGTCGGCCAATACCGACATCGACTGGTGCTCGACCTGCATCCGGTGATTCCGGTCGACCCGTTGAAGACGCTGGTCGACGACGTGCGCAGCCGCAGCGCGCGACCGAAGCTGCCGCCGCCCGAAGACCCGATCGCCGCGCTGCTGCGCGACCGCATCGACGCGCAGGAACGACTGGTACAACCCGACGAGACGACGATGCCCGAGCCGCACCCCGCGGCGCGCGGCAAGCGGCGCGCGCCGGGTGCGATCGCGCGGATGGTGACGATCGCGATCGACGCCGGGCACGGCGGCGAGGACCCGGGCGCCATCGGGCGTCGCGGCACGCAGGAGAAGGACGTCGTGCTGCGCATCGCGCAGCTGCTGCGCGAGCGCGTCAACGCCGAGCCGAACATGCGCGCGTACATGACGCGCGACGGCGATTTCTTCGTGCCGCTGGGCACCCGCGTGGCCAAGGCGCGCCGCGTGCAGGCCGACCTGTTCGTGTCGATCCACGCCGACGCCGTCGTGCGCGCGCAGGCGAGCGGCGCGTCGGTCTATGTGCTCTCGGACCGCGGTGCGTCGAGCTCGACCGCGCGCTGGCTGGCCGACCGCGAGAATGCGTCGGACCGGATCGGCGGCGTGTATCTCGGCAGCCGCAACCGCGAGGTGCGGCGAGTGCTGCTCGACCTCACCACCACCGCGCAGATCCAGGACTCGAGCCGGCTCGGGCATTTCGTGCTCACCGAGCTCGGCGGCGTGGGCGAGCTGCACAAGCCGCGTATCGAGCAGGCGGGGTTCGCGGTGCTCAAGGCGCCCGACATTCCGTCGATCCTGGTCGAGACCGCCTTCATCAGCAACCCGCGCGAGGAGCGGCGGCTCGCCGACACCCGATACCAGGCTCGCGTCGCCGAGGCGATCTTCCGCGGGCTCAGGGGCTACCTGCTGCGGCATCCTCCGCCGCCGAAGGCGCACGCCACCTGAACGCGCGCGACGGCGCGCCGCACGCGCCGCGCATCACCAGGACGCAGGCTCGACGCTCTCTTCGGGCTGCTCGAGGCGGTAGCCGACTCCGCGCAGCGTGCTGATGCGCGCGCCGGTGCCGGCGAGCTTGGTGCGCAGCCGCGACACGTAGACCTCGATCGCGTTGGGCGCGAGCTGCTCCTCGAAGCCGGCGATCGCGCGCAGCAGACGCTCTTTCGTGACCGCGGTGCCCGCGTTGAGCACCAGGTATTCGAGGATGGACCACTCGCGCGGCGTGAGGTCCACCGGCACCGAGCCGTGCCGCACCTCGCGCTTGCGGCTGTCGATGACCAGTTCGCCGCAGGTGACGACGTCGCCGCGCGACGCGCCGCCGTTGCGCCGCACGAGGGCACGGCAGCGCGCGACCAGTTCGCGCGGATCGAACGGCGCGTCCAGATGGTCGTCGGCGCCGGCGTCGATCGCCGCGATGCGCGTGTCGGCAGCGCCGGCGTCGGTGACGATCAGCACCGGCAACCGCACGCGCCGCTGGCGAAGCCCGCGCAGCCACTCGAGCCCGGGCTCGGGGGCGCGCCGCAGGTCGAGGACGATGTCGTCGAAGTGCCCGCCTCGCAGCACCGCATCGGCCTCGTCGGGCCGGTCGACGATGTCCACGGCATG
>CALMSQ010000282.1:0-7757 GCA_937872345.1 uncultured Burkholderiales bacterium
GAGCCCAGCCCGGTGGTGAAGGCGGCGCCGGACACCGCGATCCACTGGCCGACGCCGAGGGACTCGACCTCGTGGCCATCGACCCCGTGGCCATCGTGCGGGTCGGCGGGGAACATCGCGAAGCGTCCCGGCGGCAGCGCCAGCGGGGCGATGCGCGCGTCGGAGCCGTTCCACAGTGCGTGGTGGTGACGGCCGACGCTCAGGCCGTGCGGGCCCACCGCCATCGACATGCCCTTGCGGTCGCGCTGCGTGAGCTGCGCGGCGCCGGTCACGGTCTCGTTGAGCGTCACGTTCACGAAGTGCAGCGGTCCGCCGTGCAGGTCGGGCCGATACGCCTGCCAGCGAATGTCGTCCGACGCCGACGCGCGGGTCACGTCGGCCAGCGCCGACGCGGCGGCCGGCGTCGTTCCCGCAGGGGGGTCGGCGCGGTAGCCGGTGCGGCGGGCATTGCTCGCGCCGAGGTAAGCGCGGGTGAGCCGCGCCGCGTAGAACTGCGCGAGCGTCGACAGGTTCAGGAACGGGATCGTGCGGCCGGTGAGCAGCGAGATCACCGTCATCGCGGCGAGCGCTGCCGCGACCGTCGTTGCCTGTGGCGCGGGGGCGCCCGAACCGCAGGCCGCGCACTGGCCGCTCCAGAGCAGCGCGTGTCCCACGGCCGACCATCCGGCCATCAGCAGCGCGAACAGCACGATGCCGAGCGCAGACAGCGCCGATGCCGCCGACAGTCGCAGTCCGGCCTCCCTGACGCCCAAGCGGCCGATCAGCGGCGCGAAGCGCTGCACCAGGACGACGACCGCCGAACCCAGCGGAACGAGCGTGGCCCACCATCGCCCGTGCTCGGCGCTGGCGAGCAGGTAAAGGTTCTGGCCGAGGCTGTCGACGAGCGCGAACCCGGCGAGCGCGAGCACGACCGAGAGCGTGGAGCCGAGCCATCGCGACAGGTGATTGCGTGCCATGCCGTCGCTGCCGCTGCCGATGCGCGCGACGAACCAGGCGCCGCTGGCGATCGCGGCAGCGACGAGCAGCCATGCGGCCATCGCAGCGACGGTGTCGGGTTGCGCGGCCGGCAGGTAGGCCAGGGCCGGCGGCCAGCGCAGCACTGCGGCGGCGGCAAGCGCGACGAGGAAGGTGGCGAAGAGCGCCGGGTTGCGCATCGTGTGTGGCGCGTCCTGGCGTGTCTGGGTGAGCCAGTACGCCCAGCCGAGCGGCACCAGCGCGAGCGCGAAACCGGCGAGCGGCAGCACGAGCCAGGGGCTCCACCACAGGCCCGCGGCCGATCCGGCGAACAGGCTCGTCTCGAGTGCGCGTATCGCGGCGAAGCGCTGCCACAGCAGGGCTCGCAGAAGGTCGCCGGCGAGGAAACCTGCGAGCAGCGTCACGGCCAGCACGTAGTGCAGCGAGATCCAGTTGCGCAGGTAGATTCCGACCGCGTAGAGGTAGTCGCCGGCGCCGCGCGGCGCCATGTAGCGGCCGTACTCACGCAGCCAGCGGACGGGCGGCGCGTCGGCGTCGGCGAGCGTGCGCTCGACGCGATCCGCCGTCTGGGCGGCCGAGGGCGATACCGACGCGACTGTGGATCCGGCCGACGACGAAACAGGCGGCGACGATGCGGCCGGCGACGACGTTGCCGCGGCCGCGGCGCCGTTGCGCGCCGCGACCGGAAGGTACAGGCTGCCGAGGAAGCTGCCGATGTAGCCGCCCCCGGAAACCGTCGACAGGTAATCGACGTGGCGCAGCCGCCCGAGTCGGGCCAGCGACTGAAGCACGCCGAGTGCGAAGGTCGCACTGCGGATGCCGCCACCCGAGATCGCCAGGCCGGCACGGCCGGTCGTTTCGACGTCGGTGAACGGCAGGCCGAGCGCAGCGCGGCGCGCGCGCACGACGGCGAGCTCGCGCTGCGAGAACTCGGCCGGGAAGGCCGAGGCGGCCGTGGGTGCCGGCGCAGGTGCCGGTGCGTCGGCTCGGGCAGGGTCGTGCGTTGCTGCGGGCGCGCTCATCGTCGCTCCTTGCTGTCCCGGCAGGCCTCGGCGCGGGGACGATCGTAGTGTGAACACGCCCTAGCGGATACACTGCCGCCGATGCGCACACGGATCAAGTTCTGCGGCCTGGTTCGCGTCGACGATGTTCGCACAGCCGCGGCCCTCGGCGTCGATGCCGTCGGCTTCGTGTTCTATCCGAAGAGCCCCCGCCTGCTCGACGCGGCGCAGGCAGCGGGGCTGCGCCGGCTGCTGCCGTCCTGGGTGGCGGCGGTGGGGCTGTTCGTCAACGCGCCCGAAGGCGCGATCCGGCGCGTTGCCGGCGCGGTCGGGCTGGACGTGATCCAGTTCCACGGTGACGAGGATCCGCGTACCTGCGAGCAGGAGCGCCCCGCCGGGCTGTCGTACTGGCGCGCCATTCGCATGCGCGAGGGGGTCGATTTGGTAGAATCGTTCGACCGGTATGCCAGCGCCGAGGCGCTGCTGCTCGACTCGCACAGCCCGGGCTACGGCGGCAGCGGCGAAGGTTTCGACTGGTCGCGGGTGCCGGGCGAGCGAGCGCTGCCGATCGTGCTGTCGGGCGGCCTTGCGCCCGAGAACGTCGCGACGGCCATTGCCCGGGTGCGGCCGACGATGGTCGACGTGTCGACGGGCATCCAGGTCGGGGGGCCGAATCCCGACCCGCGCGCGAAGTCGCGCGAACGCATGGAACGGTTCGTCGCAGAGGTGCTGCGAGCCGATTCGGCACAACAGGATTCACGATGAAGCCGTACGATCTTCCGGATGCCCGGGGCCACTTCGGCCCCTATGGTGGCGTCTTCGTCGCAGAGACCCTCGTGCACGCGCTCGAGGAACTGCGCGTCGCCTACGAGCGCTACCGCAGCGATCCGGAGTTCGTCGCCGAATTCGAGTACGAACTCGAGCACTTCGTCGGCCGCCCGAGCCCCGTCTATCACGCGAAGCGCTGGTCGGAGATGCTCGGCGGCGCGCAGATCTGGTTCAAGCGCGAAGACCTGAACCACACCGGCGCGCACAAGATCAACAACACGATCGGCCAGGCACTGCTCGCGAAGCGGATGGGCAAGCCGCGCGTGATCGCCGAGACCGGCGCCGGCCAGCACGGCGTGGCCACCGCGACGGTGGCAGCCCGCTACGGCATGAAGTGCGTGGTCTACATGGGCTCGGAAGACGTCGCGCGGCAGGCGCAGAACGTCTACCGGATGAAGCTGCTGGGCGCCGAGGTGGTGCCGGTCGACTCTGGCTCGAAGACGCTGAAGGACGCGCTGAACGAGGCGATGCGCGACTGGGTCACCCACGTCGAGGACACCTTCTACATCATCGGCACGGTGGCCGGCCCGCATCCGTACCCGATGATGGTGCGCGACTTCCAGTCGGTGATCGGCAACGAGTGCAAGCGCCAGATGCCGGCGATGACCGGCCGGCAGCCCGACTACGTCGTCGCCTGCGTCGGCGGCGGCTCGAACGCCATCGGCATCTTCTATCCGTACATCGACATGCCGGACGTGAAGCTGGTCGGCGTCGAGGCGGGCGGCGAGGGGCTGGCCACCGGACGGCACGCGGCCTCGCTCACGGCGGGAACGCCCGGCGTGCTGCACGGCAACCGCACCTACCTGCTGCAGGACGAGGACGGCCAGATCATCGACACGCATTCGGTCTCGGCCGGGCTCGACTATCCCGGCGTGGGCCCCGAGCACGCCTGGCTGAAGGACATCGGGCGCGCCAGCTACGAGGTGGTCGACGACGCCGACACGCTCAAGGCGTTCCACGACTGCTGCCGCATCGAGGGCATCATCCCGGCGCTCGAGTCGAGCCACGCGCTCGCGTACGCCGCCCGGCTCGCGCCGACGCTGCCGAAGGAGCGCATCATCCTGGTCAACCTGTCGGGACGCGGCGACAAGGACATGCACACCGTCGCGCTGCGCGCTGGGATGCGCTTCTGATGTCGCGGCTGGCGGGCACCTTCGAGCGGCTGGCCGCCGCCGGCCGCAAGGCGCTCATTCCCTACGTCACCTCGGGCCACCCTGCGCCTGCGCTCACCGTACCGATCATGCACGCGCTGGTCGCCGGCGGCGCCGACGCGATCGAGCTCGGCGTGCCGTTCTCCGACCCGATGGCCGACGGCCCGGTGATCCAGCGCGCCAACGAGCATGCGCTCGCGCTGGGCGTGGGCATGCGCGGCGTGCTCGGCTTCGTGCGCGAGTTCCGCAGCCGCGATGACGCGACGCCGGTGGTGCTGATGGGCTACGCCAATCCGGTCGAGCGCATGGGCGTCGAGCGCTTCCTCGACGAGGCGGCGGCGGCCGGCGTCGACGGCGTGATCGTCGTCGATTACCCGCCCGAGGAGTCCGAGGCCTTCGCGGCGGCCGCGCGCAGCCGCGGGGTCGACCCGATCTTCCTGCTGGCGCCGACGACCACCGAAGAGCGCACCGCGCGCGTGCTGGGCATGGCCAGCGGCTACGTCTACTACGTGTCGCTGAAGGGCATCACCGGCGGCCAGATCGACACGGCCGACGTCGTGCGCCGCGTCGGCGCGATCCGCCGGCGCACGAAGCTGCCGGTGGGCGTGGGCTTCGGCATCCGCGACGGCGCGACGGCACGCGCGGTGGCCCAGGCGGCCGACGCGGTGATCATCGGTACCCGCACCATCCAGTTGCTCGAAGACGGACCGCCGGGCGAGGCGCCCGGGCGCGCCCGCGCGTTCATGGCCGAGATTCGCGCCGCCCTCGACAGCAGGGCACCTACGGAGGTGACTCCATGACCTGGCTCGACAAGCTGCTCCCCCCGCGCATCAAGCGTTCGCCCGCCGGCGGCAAGAAGGTTCCCGAAGGCGTCTGGGTCAAGTGCCCGTCGTGCGACGCGGTGCTGTACTCGGCCGACCTCGAGGCGAACCTCAACGTCTGCCCGAAGTGCTCGCACCACATGCGCCTGTCGGCGCGCAAGCGGCTCGACCTGCTGCTCGACGCGGAAGGGCGCTACGAGATCGGCCAGGAGGTGCTGCCGGTCGACGCGCTGAAGTTCAAGGACAGCCGCAAGTATCCCGACCGGCTGCAGGAGGCGATCGACGACACCGGCGAGACCGACGCGCTGGTCGTGATGGGCGGGGCGATCCGCACCATCCCGGTCGTGGTCGCGTGCTTCGAATTCGACTTCATGGGCGGCTCGATGGGCTCGGTGGTCGGCGAGCGCTTCGCGCGCGGCGTGCAGGGCGCGATCGAGCAGAAAGTGCCGTTCGTGTCGATCGCGTCCTCGGGCGGCGCGCGGATGCAGGAGGGCCTGCTGTCGCTGATGCAGATGGCCAAGACCACCGCGATGCTCACGAAGCTCTCGGAGAAGCGCCTGCCGTACGTCTCGGTGCTCACCGACCCGACGATGGGCGGCGTCTCGGCGAGCTTCTGCTTCCTGGGCGACGTCGTGATCGCCGAGCCGAAGGCGCTGATCGGCTTCGCCGGGCCGCGCGTGATCGAGCAGACGGTGCGCGAGAAGCTGCCCGAGGGCTTCCAGCGATCCGAGTTCCTGCTGGAGAAGGGCGCGATCGACATGATCGTCGACCGGCGCGCGATGCGCGACGAGATCGCGCGGTTGCTGGCGCTGCTGCTCAGGCAATCGAGCGAGGCGGTGTCCTGACCGACGCATGACCTCCGCCGACTCGCCGGCGCTTCGCGACTGGCTGGGCCGCATCGAGCGGCTGCACCCGAAGACGATCGACCTCGGCCTCGCGCGGCTGCGCGAGGTGGCCGGGCGGCTGTCGCTGAAGCCCGGCTGCACGGTGATCACCGTGGGCGGCACCAACGGCAAGGGCTCGACCTGCGCGATGCTCGAGTCGATCCTGCTGGCCGACGGCTACCGGGTGGGGCTCTACACGTCGCCGCACCTGGTGCGCTTCGCCGAGCGCGCGCGCGTCGGCGGGGCGCCGGTGGACGACGCGGCGCTGGTCGAGCAGTTCGAGGCGGTCGAGGCCGCGCGCGGCGACGTCTCGCTCACCTACTTCGAGTTCACGACGCTCGCGGTGCTGCGCCTGTTCCAGCAGCGCTCGCTCGACGTCGCGATCCTGGAGGTCGGGCTCGGCGGCCGGCTGGACGCGGTGAACCTGGTCGACGCCGACTGCGCGATCGTCACGAGCATCGACGTCGACCACGCCGAGTACCTGGGCGATACGCGCGAGCGCATCGGCTGGGAGAAGGCGCACATCTTCCGCGCCGGGCGCCCGGCGATCTGCAGCGATCCGCTGCCGCCGGCGACGCTCGTCGAGCACGCCCACGCGATCGGCGCCGATCTCTGGTTGCACGGTCGCGACTTCAACCACACCGGCGACCGCCAGCAGTGGTCGTACGGTGGGCGCGCGCAGCGCCGCAGCGGGCTGGCGTATCCGGCGCTGCGCGGCGCCAACCAGTTGCAGAACGCGGCCGGCGTGCTCGCGGCGCTCGAGGCGCTTCGCGAGCGGCTGCCCGTTTCGCAGCAGGCGGTGCGCCAGGGGCTCGCGATGGTGGAGCTTCCCGGGCGCTTCCAGGTGCTGCCGGGCCAGCCGACGGTGATCCTCGACGTCGCGCACAACCCGCACGCGGCCGCGCACCTGGCGGTCAACCTCGACGCGATGGGGGCGTTCAGGCAGACCTTCGCGGTGTTCGGCGTGATGCGCGACAAGGACGTCGACGGCGTGATCGCGGCGCTGAAGCACCGCGTCGATCACTGGCTGCCGGTCGACCTGCCCGGGCCGCGCGCCGCGAGTGCCGACTGGATCGCCGCTCGCCTCGAGGCGGCCGGCGTCGCGCGCGCGGGCCCGAAGACGAGCATCGAGTGTCACGCCGACCCGTCGTCGGCGCTCGCGGCGGCGCGAGGACGCGCGAGCGCCAATGATAGAATCGTCGTCTTCGGATCCTTCCTCACCGTCGCCGACATCCTTGCCGCCCGTGCCGCGTAGCGTCCGCTCCCCAGGCTTCCCCGTCGACTCGCGCTGCGGCGCATGCGTGCCGGGATCGGCGACCACGGACGCCCATGGCCAGGCGTGAGACGGCCGACGCCGACGCCGGGGCGCTCGACCCGGCGCTGACGCAGAAGAAGCGCGCGCGCCGTCGACTGGTCGGCGCCCTGGTGCTCGGCCTGGCCGCTGCGATCGTGCTGCCGCTGGTGCTCGACTCCGAGCCGCGCCAGACGATCCCCGACGTTCAGGTCGAAATTCCGCCGCGCGACACGCCGCTGCCGCCAAGGGCCGACGAGGCGACCGCGCGCGGCAACGAAACCGCGGTCGTGCCGCCGGTCGAGCCGGTGTCGCCGGCGCCGGCGTCCGAGAAACCGGCGCCGGCCGCGCCCGCCGAGCCGCCGAAGGCCGCGGCGATCGCGCCGGACGCGCCGGCGGCGACGGCACCGAAGGCGGTCGACGAGCACAAGCCCGCCGCGAAGGCGGCGCCCAGGCCCGCTGAAGCGCCGAAAGCGGCGCCGAAGACGTCCGAAGCGTCGAAGACGGCGCCCAAGGTCGCCGCCGCGCCCAAGGCCGAAGCGTCGGCGCCGGCGACGTCCCCGTCAGCGAAGGCCGAGACGCGCTTCGTCGTGCAGGTGGGTGCATTCGCCAATGCCGGCAGCGCGCGTGCGCAGGCCGACAAGGCGCGCAAGGCGGGCGTGCGCGTCTACACCGAAACCGTGAAGACCGCCCAGGGCGAGCGCACGCGCGTGCGGATCGGACCTTTCACCAGCCGCGAGGCCGCCGACCAGGCGCGCGCGAAGCTGAAGTCGATCGGCCTCGAGTCCTCGGTGGTTCCGCTGTAG
>CALMSQ010000283.1:0-5343 GCA_937872345.1 uncultured Burkholderiales bacterium
CGCAGATCCGTCTGCGGCGCAGCTGAGACCACACCCTTCGAACCTGATCGGGGTAATGCCCGCGCAGGGAAGCCGCCATGACGACCATCGCCCGCAACACTGCCCTCATTCCGCTTCCGGCCGCCGACCGCCTGTTCGGCTGGCGCGACCACGCCGCGCTCTGGCTCAGCCTCGGCGTCGGGTTGCTCGTCATGCAGGTGGGCGCCTACCTCGTGCCGGCGCTCGGCACGCAGGCGGCGCTCGCCGCGATTCTCGGCGGCTCGGTGATCGGCGCCGGCCTGCTCGGCTGGACTGCGAAGATCGGCTGCGACAGCGGGCTGTCGAGCGCCGGGCTGATGCACGCGACCTACGGCAGCAGCTTCGCGCGACTGCCGGTGGTCCTGAACATCGTCCAGCTGATCGGCTGGACGACCTTCGAGCTGGTCGTGATGCGCGACGGCGTGCTGGCGATCGCGCGGCAGGCGGGGCTGATGGGTCCGGTGGCGGGCTCGACCGCAGGCTCGACGGCGGCCGGCTCCGCGGTCGGCGCGGCCGCGGGGGCGGCCGAGGCGGCTTCCTCGCTGCCGCTGCCTACGGTGGTGGTCACGCTCGTCTTCGGCGCGCTGCTGGTCGCGCTGCTCGCCGGCTCGATGGTGGGGCTGGTGCGCCGGTTCATCGGCCGCTTCGGCCTGCCGCTGGTCGTCCTGTCGCTCGCCTGGCTGTCGTGGCAGTTCCTCGGCAAGGCACAGGCGACGGGCTGGGCGGCCCTGTGGAATCGCGCCGGCGAGGGCGGCATGAGCACGCTGTCGGCGCTCGACCTGGTGATCGCGATGCCGATCTCGTGGCTGCCGCTGGTGGCGGACTTCTCCCGGCACGGTCACGACGGGCGCAGCGCGCTGCGCGGCACCTGGCTCGGCTACGCGGTGGCCAACGCGTGGTGCTATGCGCTGGGGGTGCTGGTCGCGCTGACGACGCCGTCGCCCGACCTGGTGTCCGCGCTGCTGCTCGCGCAGGGCGGGCTGGTCGCGCTCGGGCTGATCCTGATCGACGAGGTCGACAACGCCTACGGCGACCTGTATTCGGGCTCGGTGGCGGGGCACAGCCTCGCGCCCGGCTGGACGACGCGGCGGTGGGGCGTGCAGCTCGCGGTGCTGTGCACCGCGCTGGCGCTGGTGCTACCGATGCACAGCCTCGAGCCGTTCCTGCTGATGCTCAGTTCGGTGTTCGTGCCGCTGTACGGCGTCATCCTCGGGCGGCTGGGCGGGCGCACGGACGTGCCTGCGCTGGTCGGTGCGAGGCGCGTCGATCCCGGCGCGGTCGCGGTCTGGGTGCTCGGCGTGGCGGTCTTCCACCTGCTGCCGCAATGGACCACCGAGCTCGGGTCGGCGCTTCCGACGCTTGCGCTCACTTACGTGCTCGCCCGCATCGGTCGGTAGGGGCGCCCGCGCGGCAGGGCGCCGAGCGAGGACGCGGCTACACTTGCTCCCATGATTCCCCTTTCCGTTCTCGACCTGGCCCCGGTGCGCGAAGGCGACACGCCGGCCGACGCGCTGCGCAACACGCTCGATCTCGCGCAGCACTGCGAGCGCTGGGGCTACCGGCGCTACTGGCTCGCCGAGCACCACAACATGACCGGCATCGCCAGTGCGGCGACCTCGGTCGTGATCGGCCACGTGGCCGGCGGCACGCGGACGATCCGCGTCGGCGCCGGGGGCATCATGCTGCCCAACCATTCGCCGCTGGTGATCGCCGAGCAGTTCGGCACGCTCGAGTCGCTGTACCCCGGCCGCATCGATCTCGGGCTGGGCCGGGCGCCGGGTACCGACATGGTCACTGCCCGCGCGTTGCGCCGCGACCCGCGCGCCGCCGACACGTTTCCCGACGACGTGCTCGAGCTGCAGGCGCTGCTCGGCCCGGTGCAGCCGGGCCAGCCGTATCGCGCGGTGCCGGGCGCCGGAACGAACGTGCCGCTGTGGATCCTCGGCTCGAGCCTGTACGGCGCGCAACTCGCCGCGGCGCTCGGGCTGCCGTACGCGTTCGCTTCGCACTTCGCGCCCGAAGCGCTGATGCAGGCGCTGCAGATCTACCGCGACAACTTCCGGCCGTCGGCGCAGCTCGATCGCCCCTGCGCGATGCCCGGCGTCAGCGTCGTCGCGGCCGACACCGACGAGGAGGCGCGCCGGCTGTTCACCACGGCGCAGCAGTCGTTCACGCGGATGATCCGCAACACGCGCGGGCAGCTGCCGCCGCCGATCGACGACATCGAGGGGTTCTGGACGGCGGCCGAGAAGGCGCAGGTGTCGCGGATGCTGTCGTGCGCGTTCGTCGGCTCGCCGGCGACCGTTAAGCGCGAGCTGCAGAAGTTCGTCGAGGCGACCCGCGCCGACGAGCTGATGGTCGCGTCGGCGATCTACGACCACGCGGCGCGACGGCATTCGTACGAACTGCTCGCCGAGCTCGGCCGCGACCTGGCGCCGGCCGTCCCGATTTGACAGCGAACGGGCGCGGGCTTACCTTTGCCCCCGCCTCATCGCGCCGATTTGAGGATCAGCTTGCGGGCGCGTAACAAATACGGCTAAAGCGGCCCGGTGCACGCCCGAACGAGCCCGACCCGCCAGCAAGCCGGTCGGGCTTTTCGTTTCCGGCGGCCGCGTGCCGCCCGCGACCTTGAACCCACCCGTCCAGCCACAGCTCCTGTCGATGCCGGCGCCCGGCTCGGTGGGCGTCGTCGTGCCGCAGCGGATGCGCTTCGACGCGCCGCTGGCGCTGCGCAGCGGCGCGTCGATCGCCGGCTACGAACTCGTCTACGAGACCTACGGCACGCTGAACGCCGAGCGCTCGAACGCGGTGCTGGTCTGCCACGCGCTGAACGCCGGCCACCACGTCGCGGGCACCTACGCCGACGCGCCGAACGACGTCGGCTGGTGGGACAACATGGTCGGGCCCGGCAAGCCGCTCGACACCGACCGCTTCTTCGTCGTCGGCGTGAACAACCTCGGCAGCTGCTTCGGCTCGACCGGCCCGATGAGCATCGACCCGGCCACCGGCAAACCCTACGGTCCCGACTTCCCGGTCGTCACGGTCGAGGACTGGGTGCACGCGCAGGCGCGCCTGGCCGACGCGCTGGGCATCGAACGCTTCGCGGCCGTGATGGGCGGCAGCCTGGGCGGGATGCAGGCGATCGCGTGGACCACGCTGTACCCGTCGCGCGTCGCGCACTGCGTGGCGGTGGCCGCCGCGCCGAAGCTGTCGGCGCAGAACATCGCGTTCAACGAAGTGGCGCGCCGCGCGATCATCACCGACCCCGACTTCCACGGCGGGCGCTTCTACGACCACGGCGTGGTGCCCGCGCGCGGCCTGCAGGTGGCGCGGATGATCGGCCACATCACCTACCTGTCCGACGACGTGATGGGCGAGAAGTTCGGCCGCGCGCTGCGCCGGCACGTGAGCGACACCGTGCTGCGCAACGACTACCGCTTCACGTTCGACGTCGAATTCGAGATCGAGTCGTACCTGCGCTACCAGGGCGAGAAGTTCTCCAGCTACTTCGACGCGAACACCTATCTGCTGATCACGCGCGCGCTCGACTACTTCGACCCGGCGCTCGCGTTCGACGGCGACCTGGCGCGCGCGCTCGCCCCGGCGCAGGCGGACTTTCTCGTCGTGTCGTTCACCACCGACTGGCGCTTCGCGCCCGAGCGCAGCCGCGAGATCGTCGAGACGCTGCTCGCCAACGGTCGGCGCGTCACCTACGCCGAGGTCGACGCGCCGCACGGCCACGACGCGTTCCTGCTCGACGACCCGCAATACATGGCGGTGATGCGCGGCTGGTTCGACCGCGTCGACCAGTGGGTGCGCCGCGCGGGGGCCGTACGATGAACGGGCTGCGTCCGGACCTCGCGCTGATCGCCGAATGGATCGCGCCCGGCTCGCGCGTGCTCGACCTGGGTTGCGGCGACGGCGCGCTGGTGGCGCACCTGCAGGCCGCCAAGGGCTGCCGCGGCTACGGCGTGGAGATCAACGACGCGCAGGTGCTGGCCTGCCTGCGTGCCGGCGTCGACGTGATCCAGCAGGACATCGAGGCGGGGCTGGGGATGTTCCACGCGCCGTCGTTCGATGTCGTCGTGCTGTCGATGGCGATCCAGATGACGCACCAGACCGAGCGGGTGCTGCGCGAGATGAGCGAAGTCGGCCGCGAGGGCATCGTCTCGCTGCCGAACTTCGGGCACTGGTCGCACGCGTGGTCGATCCTGCGCGGGCGCATGCCGGTGTCGCGCGAGTTGCCGTACGAGTGGTACGACACGCCGAACCTGCACATGTCGACGGTGCGCGACTTCGAGGACTTCCTGCGCCGGCTGGGGCTCACGATCACCGGGCGCGCGTTCCTGGCCGATGGCCGGCCGGTGAACTGGCTGCCGTCGCTGCGCTCGACGCAGGCGATCTTCCGCTTCAGGCGCGGCTGAGCGCCGCCCCGACGCTCAGCGCACGTCGGCGTACGAAGGCGTGCGGTCGAAGACGAGCCGCACGTACGAGCACGCGGGCACGAGCTTCACGCGCTCGGCGCGTGCCCACTGCACCACCGCGTCGACGAGCCGGCGCGCCGCCTTGCCGCCGCGCAATTGCGGGTCGACCCAGGTGTGGTCGACGATCGTCGCTTCGTCGCCGCGCGCGTACGTGAGCTCGGCAACGCGCCGGCCGTCGCGTTCGATGTAGAACACGCCGCGCCGGCCGAGGGTCTCGTGCAGGATCGGGTCTTCGGTGTCGGCTTCGCTCATCGGGGGTCCGGTTCGATCAGGCTCGAGGCTCGAGCCGCAGCAGGCGGCCGTCGGCCTCGTCGGTCAGAAGATACAGCAAGCCGTCCGGGCCCTGGCGCACGTCGCGCACGCGCTCGCCGAGGTCGGGCAGCAGGCGTTCCTCGCGAACCACGCGCTCGCCGTCGAGCTCGAGCCGCACGAGCAGGCGGAACTTCAGCGAGCCGACGAACAGGCTGCCGCGCCAGGCCGGATAGCGATCGCCGGTGCAGAACGCCATGCCCGAGGGCGCGATCGACGGCGTCCACTGCCACAGCGGCGGGGTCACGTCGGCGCGCTCGGTGCCCTCGCCGATCTTTGCGCCGGTGACGTACTCGCGACCCCAGGTGACGACCGGCCAGCCGTAGTTGGCGCCGGCGCGCTCGAGGTTGACCTCGTCGCCGCCCTGCGGCCCGTGCTCGTGCGTCCACAGGCGGCCCGTCGCGGGATGCAGCGCAGCGCCCTGCACGTTGCGATGGCCGTACGAGTGGATCTCGGGCAGCGCGCCGGGCTTGTCCACGAACGGGTTGTCGGGCGGCACGCTGCCGTCGGCGCGGATGCGCACGATCTTGCC
>CALMSQ010000284.1:0-1429 GCA_937872345.1 uncultured Burkholderiales bacterium
TCGGGACCGTCGCGGCGGTCGCATTCTTCGTGCTGCTGTTCGTCGCGGCGCTCGCGTCGGCGATCTCGCTGCTCGAAATGATGGTGGCTCTGCTGACGCGGCGATTCGGGTGGCGCCGGCCCGCTGCCACCTGGGCCGCCGCGGTCAGCACCTTCGTCGCGGGGATCGCGACCGTGCTGTCGTTCAACCTCTGGGCGAACTGGCACCCGCTGGCCGGCCTGGGGGTCGCGTCCTCCGCGACCGTCTTCGACCTGGTCGACCAGCTGACCTCGAACCTGCTGCTGCCGCTCGGCGGGCTGGCGATCGCGACCTTCGCCGGCTGGGCTGTGCCCACGCGGATGCTCGCCGAGGAGCTGCGCCTCGGCACGCGCGCCGCGCAGGCGCTGCGCTTTGCCCTGCGCTACGTGGCGCCGGCCTGCATCGTCGCGGCGACGCTGTCGTCCGTGCTGTTGCGTAGCTGAAACGCGCCCGCGGCGCCGGCCGCGACGGACGCTTGACCTTCCAATCATGGGAAGGTCGACGATCGTGGCTCCTGAAACCCTTTCGAGGAAGCGCGCCATGGACCACACCCACCCCCATCACCCGCCGGCCCCCGGCCCCGACGATCCTCGCCGCGTCGCCCTGATGGCCACGCTGCACTGCCTGGCCGGCTGTGCGATCGGCGAGATCGCGGGCATGGTGATCGGCACCGCGCTCGGATGGGGAAACGGCGCGACGATCGCGCTGGCGCTCGTGCTGGCGTTCGTGTCGGGCTACGCGCTGACCGCGATTCCGCTGCTTCGCGCCGGCTTCGGCGCCAGGACGGCAGCGCGGTCGCGCTTGCGGCAGACACGGCGTCGATCACCCTCATGGAGATCGTCGACAACGTGATCATGCTGGCGATTCCCGGCGCGATGGACGCGCCGCTCGACGCGCCGCTGTTCTGGGGCGCGCTGTCGGCGTCGTTGGCCGTCGCGGGCGTCGCCGCGTATCCGGTCAACCTCTGGCTGATCGCGCGCGGCCGCGGGCACGCCGTCGCGCACGCTCACCATTGAATGCCGCCGAGCGCCCCTGAGTACCCCCGAGCGCCAGGCGCCTGGCGTGCGTCGCGCCCGCGCGGTATCGTCCGGTGCGGGCCAGTGCGCCTGCCGAGGGAGGACCGGATGAGCGAAGCACGATCGGAGCCGCCGAAGGCAGGCCAGCCCGCCGACGAGGCCATGCGGCTGCACCCGTTCTACCGCGGCAAGATGCAGACGCTGCCGAAGTGCGCGATCCGCTCGTTCGCCGACTTCTCGGTGTGGTACACGCCGGGCGTGGCCGCGCCATGCAAGGCGATCGAGCGCGAGCCCGACCTCGTGTTCGAGCACACGAATCGCGGCAACCTGGTGGCGGTGGTGTCCGACGGAAGCCGGGTGCTGGGGCTCGGCGACATCGGCCCCGAGGCCGGCCT